>JADGHK010000735.1 GCA_019686145.1 Bryobacteraceae bacterium
ATCATTTGGCACGACAATTGGCTTATTGGCGAAGGAAGAGCCGATCCTTCTTCCATCCCCGGTAGTCAATTGCCCGGTGTGATACTTGTAAATGTAATCCGGGTCCTTCAGGACGTGCCCGGTAAGGACCGCAACCACGTCGTCGCTGGCGCGGACAATGCCCTTCGCGCGCAACTTGCGAAGACCGGCGAGGGTTGCGGCGGAGGCAGGTTCACATCCGATTCCACATCTGCCAATGATCGCCTTGGCGTCCGCGATTTCGTGTTCGGAGACCTTCTCCACCACTCCGCCTGTGGTTTGAACTTCCAGCAGCGCTTTGGGCCAGGAAACAGGATCGCCGATCTTGATCGCCGTGGCCAGCGTTTCCGGGTTCCTGACTGCATGGAACTCCCCGGTCGCTCCACGCTCGACGAAGTCGTAGAAGGGGGCTGCGCCTTCTGCCTGGATCACTGCCAGCCTGGGAAGACGCGAGATCAGACCCAGCTCAAGCATCTCTCGTAGCCCTTTGCCAATTGCTGCGGTGTTGCCCAGATTGCCTCCCGGGAGCACAATCCAATCGGGCGGATTCCAGGCGCGCTGCTCCATCATTTCGACGGCTATAATCTTTTGGCCCTCGATACGGAACGGGTTGATGGAGTTGAGGAGATAGATACCCAGGCGTTCCGCAAGCACGCGGACGAGTGCGAGGATTTCGTCGAAGTTCGCTTCCACCTGGAACGTGAGCGCTCCGTATTCGAGTGCCTGGGCGAGTTTTCCATAGCTGATGTTGCCGTGCGGGATGAAGATGATCGGATCAAGGCCGCCGGCGCTCGCGTACGCTGCCATCGACGCGGACGTGTTTCCCGTCGAGACGCACGCCACACGCTTCATTCCCAGCCGCCGCGCTTGCGCGACGCCCGCGGTCATTCCATTGTCCTTGAAGGACCCCGTCGGATTATAGCCCTGATGCTTGAATGTCAGCCGGTCAAGGCCAGCGTACTCGGCAGCCTTCGGCGCATCGAGTAACGGGGTGTTGCCCTCGCGCAAGGTGACGACACAGTCCTCGCGATCGAGGAAGCGCAGGATCTCCCGAAATCGCCAGACGCCGCTTTGGTCGAGCGGGTTCAGGCTCATGCGGCGCTCGCGCCATGTTGCCTTCAGCGATTCAGGCGAAGGATGGGGACCGTCGTCGCGCACCTCCAGCAGCCCGCCGCAGGACGGACATGTATAAATGACCTCCGTAATCGGATAGTGAGCCCGGCATCCGGGGGAGAAGCAAATCAGTTCTACAGGCACAAACCCCAATTATAGGGGACACCGGGGAGCGGCTTCGGGGAAAGCTTTATACTGACGCTTATGACTCGCTTCCTGGTCGCCCTTCTGCTGATTTCGTCTGCCTGGGCGCAATCCGGGCAAGTGACGGCCATCGTTGGAGCGGTTGTCGTCGATGGCAGCGGGTCCGATCCGTCTGTCGCCACTGTCCTTATCCGTGGAGACCGTATCGAGGCAGTGGGCCGCGATGTCGACGTTCCTGCCGGAGCACGAATCATTCGTGCGGAAGGTCACGCGCTTCTGCCAGGTCTGTTCGACCTCCACACGCACCTAACGGCGAGCGGAGTTCCCGGCGTGAGGGCGGACTGGGGCAAAGCTCTGAAGGCTTACTTGCTCGCCGGCGTCACGTCTGTTGTCGAGTTTGGCTCCTACCCCGAAATGTTTGAGCCGATGCGCCGGCTGATGCGCACTGGCGTTGTGCCAGGGCCGAGGGTCCATCTTGCGGCACGATTCAGCACTCCCGGCGGCCACGGAGTGGAGGGCGGACGTCCCGACTTCTTTACCCAGGAAGTGCTGACGCCTGCGGAGGCTCGCGCTGCAATGAAGCGGATTGCGCCCTACGAGCCCGATGTCATCAAAGTATTCACCGACGGCTGGCGCTATGGCAGCGCTCCGGACATGACGAGCATGGAGGAGGAGACACTGCGGGCGATCGTCGAGGAGGCACATCAGAGGGGCTTCGAAGTTCTGACGCACACTGTCACCGTTGGCAAGGCGAAGGTGGCGGCGCGCGCAGGGGTCGACGTGATCGCGCACGGTCTTGGAGATGGTCCCGCGGATGAGGAGCTGTTGGCGCTCTTAAAGAAGGCGGGCGTCACCTACGCGCCGACTCTCGCTGTTTACGAGCCGCGGCCGCGTTTCCAGAGTTCGGATTTGCTCCAGGCCGTCCTTGGACCCGAGGCGTGGGC
>JADGHK010000736.1 GCA_019686145.1 Bryobacteraceae bacterium
TGCCTATAACGAGGCAGCCACGATCCTGAAGACGGTGGCGGAGGCGCTGGCTTACTTTGAGTCGTCCGGGAAGTCGTGCCAGCTGATCGTGGCAGCGGACGGGGAAGATGGAACGCGGGAGCTGGTCAGCACAGCGTATGCTGGCGATCCGCGGATCACGGTGATTGGCTGCGGTGAGAGGAGAGGCAAAGGGAGGGGCATCCGTGACGCCGTGGCTCTTGCGGCCGGCTCGGTCGTAGGATATGCAGACGCTGACAACAAAGTGCCAATCGAAGAATACGGCAAGATAGAGCCGTGGCTTGCGCAAGGCAGTGATATCGTCGTTGGGTCCAGGGCGCTTGCCGGTTCCAGGATCGAGCGCCGCCAGCCCCTCTACCGGCGCCTCGGCTCGTGGGGCTTTTACTGGACGCTCAAGTGTCTGGTAGGACTCCCGGGAATCGCCGACTCCCAGTGCGGATTCAAGTTCTTCCGCGGAGACGTGGCAAAGGATCTTTTCAGCCGGCAGCAGATCGATGGATACATGTTCGACGTCGAGATCCTCGCGCTGGCCCAGGCTCTCGGCTATACGATCGTACAGGTCCCAATCCGCTGGCGCGACGACGGCGACAGCCGCCTGGAGCTGATCCGCGGCAATCTGCAGAACGCGAAGGACCTGTTCCGAATCCGGCGCTCCCTGGCCAGGCTCGACTTGCAGGCGGAGCGGCGCGTCGCAACCTCGCGGAGGGAGCCGTGAGGACCGTGGTTACCGGGGCAGCCGGGTTCATCGGCAGCCACCTTACCGACAGGCTCCTGGCGGAGGGGCACCATGTGACCGGTTTTGACAACCTGTCGACCGGCCGCCTGGAGTTTTTGGCCGAAGCTTTCCGCAATCCGAATTTCTGCCTGATCGAAGGCGATCTTCTGGATCTTCCCACACTTACGGCGGCCGTCTCCGGCGCCGACATTGTGTTTCACCTTGCAGCGAATGCGGACGTCCGCTTCGGCACGAAGCATCCCGGCCGCGACCTCGAGCAGAACACGTGCGGAACCTGGAGTGTGCTGGAAGCGATGCGAGCGACCGGGGTCCGCCGCATTGTGTTTGCTTCCACAGGCTCCGTTTATGGCGAGCCGCAGATTTTCCCCACGCCCGAAGACGCGCCCTTTCCTGTTCAGACATCCCTATACGGAGCGTCGAAGGTCGCAGCCGAGGGATTGATATCGGCGTACTGCGAGGGCTTCGGCATGGAAGCCATCATCTTTCGCTTCGTCTCCATCCTCGGCGAGCGGTACACGCACGGCCACGTCTTCGACTTCTACAAACAGTTGCGGGAGCATCCGGACTGGCTGCGCATTCTGGGAAATGGGCGGCAGCGCAAGTCGTACCTGTACGTGCAGGACTGCGTTTCAGCAATCCTCCTTGCGGTTGAGAAGGTACGGGAAAAGACAAATATTTTTAATCTGGGGACCGATGATTTCTGCGAAGTCAACCAATCCGTGGAATGGATCTGTTCGCACTTAGGTGTCTCCCCTAGACTCGAGTATTCCGGCGGCGAACGAGGCTGGGTTGGCGATAGTCCGTTCATATTGCTCGATTGCAGCCGGATCCGCTCCCTGGGCTGGAAACCCCAACTGTCCATTCGAGAGGGAATCGAACGGACTGTCGATTATTTACGGATGAATCCGTGGGCGCTCACTCGTGAGTAAGTCATGGGAATAAAGCTGTGAAATGATATTCTGAAACTCATATGAAGAAGGCACTGATCGCCGGGGTTACGGGCCAGGACGGCTCGTACCTCGCTGAGTTACTGCTCCAGAAAGGCTATGAAGTCCATGGTATCAAAAGGCGTTCGAGCACTTTTAATACGGCCCGCGTTGACGGCATATATGCGGACTTTCATGAGCATGGTAACCGCTTCTATCTGCACTATGGCGATTTGAGCGACGCCAGCAGTCTCTGGAATCTTCTGTACGAAATCCGGCCCGATGAAGTTTATAATCTCGCGGCGCAGAGCCATGTGCGAGTCAGCTTTGATGTGCCGGACTACACCTGCGACATCACCGCGATGGGCGCCCTGAGATTCCTCGAAGCGATTCGCCGGACCGGGGTCCGTGCCCGTTACTATCAGGCCTCGTCGAGCGAGATGTACGGCTCCACTCCGCCGCCCCAGGATGAACTCACCCGCTTTCATCCACGGAGCCCCTATGCCTGCGCGAAGCTTTTTGCTCACACGTGTAC
>JADGHK010000737.1 GCA_019686145.1 Bryobacteraceae bacterium
CTACTTCATCATCGACGAACTGCATGCGTACCGGGGGGTGTACGGAAGCCACCTTGCCAACCTCATCCGCCGTCTGAAGCGAATCTGCGCCTTCTACGGATCCCAGCCGCAGTTCATCTGCTGTTCCGCCACAATCGCTAATCCGAAGGAGTTAGCTGAGCGTCTCACCGAATCTCCCGTGGAACTGGTCGACCGGAACGGAGCTCCGGCCGGGGAAAAATACTTCGTCTTCTACAACCCGCCGGTTGTAAACAGGCAATTGGGAATCCGGCGCAGCTATCTTCATGAGGCCCGGCGTGTCGCGACGGAGCTGGTGGAGCGCGGCCAGCAGACGCTCATCTTCGCCAACAGCCGCCTGGCGACGGAGCTGTTGCTTACGTACATGAAGGACGCTTGCGAGCGGAGTTCCGTGCCCGCGGGCTCGATCCGCGGTTACCGGGGCGGATATCTGCCTCGGGAACGCCGGGAAATCGAGAAAAGCCTGCGCAATGGCGAAATTCGCGCAGTCGTCGCGACGAATGCGCTGGAGCTGGGTATTGATATCGGGTCGCTGGATTCGGTGGTGATGGCGGGGTATCCAGGCACGATCGCCTCCACCTGGCAGCGCGCGGGGCGGGCCGGCAGGCGTCAGACGGCTTCGCTTGCCGTGCTCGTTGCTTCCAGCGCTCCCATCGATCAGTACATCATCGAGCATCCCGATTACTTCTTCAACCGTTCGCCGGAGCAGGCTCATATCAATCCGGATAACCTGGAGATCCTTGTAAATCACGTCAAGTGTGCCGCTTTCGAGCTGCCGATCCGGGACGGGGAGAAGTTTGGGCCGCACGACACGACGGAGATTTGCCGGTTCCTCGCAGATCTCAACTTCCTGCACCATTCGGCGGGCGCGTGGCATTGGACCTCCGACACGTATCCTGCCGATGCAGTCAGTCTTCGCGCCGTCACCAGCGACAATTTCGTTGTTATCGACACGACCACCGAGCATCGCGTCATTGCGGAAGTCTCCTTTCCCACTGCTCTGACAACGCTCCATGAAAAGGCGATCTATCTTCACGAAGCGCGCCAGTACCAGGTCGAGAAGTTCGACTACGAGGCCCGGAAGGCCTACGTGCGGCAGGTGGACTGCGACTACTTTACGGATGCGATCGACTACACCCAGGTGAAGATTCTGGAAGAGTTCGAAAGTTCGCCTGTTGCGGGTGCAGCGGCCAGGCACGGCGAGGTACGGGTCAACCGGCAGGTCGTCGGATTCAAGAAAGTGAAGCTATACACGATGGAAAACGTCGGGGCGGGCAATCTCTCGATGCCGGAGCAGGAGATGCACACCACTGCCTTCTGGCTTCACTTCCCGGAGGCGTTCCTTGCGCAGTTCCCCGATCTCACGCCCACGGAGAAACAAAGCGCATTGAGTGGTCTCGGCAATGCGTTACGTACTATTGCTTCCCTGCTGCTGATGTGCGATCCGCGCGATCTTGGCGTTGCCTTAACAGAGGAGCCCGCGGCGGGTCTCAAGGCTTTCGAGCCCAACCTCTACCTGTATGATGCCTATCCCGGCGGTATTGGGCAGAGCGCGCCCCTATACCGGTTAACGGCAAAGCTGTTGGAACACACCACCGAACTGATTTCGCGCTGTCCGTGCGAAGCAGGCTGCCCGAGTTGCGTGGGACCGGCCGGTGAGGTGGGCGACCGCGGCAAGCAGGCGGCGCTGCGGATTCTCCACGCCCTGCGGGCATCGTAAGAGACCAAAGCCGGGCGTGGAGCGCACTGAGGTGGTTGCCGCTGCCAGGCGCCGCCCCGGGGATCTTGCAAAGGAGGCGGCCGAAGAGGGCTGAAGGGCCGGAGTTTTCCGTCTAGCAGCCTACTGTCCGGTCGCTACCGATTTTTGGCAGTATTCGTCGAAGGCGCTGGTGATCGCTTTGGCGATGGTTTCCGGATCGCTCGCCTCGATCTGATGGCGGTGAAGCATCCAGACCGGCTTTCCATCGCGGAACAGAGCAATCGAAGGGGAGGAAGGCGGATAGCCAGCAAGCTTTTCTCGGACTCGCGCCGTTGCTTCGATGTCGGCGCCGGCAAACACTGTGGCCGCCTTATCCGGCAACACCGAATGCTTCAGCGCCATGGCCACGCCAGGACGGGCTTTTCCGGCCGCACATCCGCAAACGGAATTGATCACCATGAGGACTGTTCCGTTCTCTGCAAGTACCCGGTCCAC
>JADGHK010000738.1 GCA_019686145.1 Bryobacteraceae bacterium
GTTCCTGCTTAATCCCTATATCGCGCTATACACTTCCCGCGGGTGTCCTGCGATGTGCACCTTCTGCCTGTGGCCGCAGACGCATTCCGGTCACCGCTGGAGATTGCGCTCGATCGACGACGTCGTCAACGAAGTCCGCTGGGCGAAAGAGAATTTTCCAGGGTTGAAGGAGATCTTTTTCGACGACGACACCTTCAACTACAAGAAAGAGCGCACCATTGAACTTTGCCGCAAGCTCGGTCCGCTCGGAATCACCTGGTCCTGCACGTCGCGAGTTACAACCGACTATGACACCCTCAAGGCGATGCGCGAAGCGGGCTGCCGGCTGATGATTGTCGGCTACGAGTCCGGCGACCCTCAAATCCTGAAGAACATCAAGAAGGGCGCCAATCTCGAGATGGCGAAGCGTTTCACGCGCGACGCCCATAAGCTTGGACTTACGATCCACGCGGACTTCATCATCGGCCTTCCAGGCGAGACTCGTGAAACGATACGCCGCACGATCGAGTTCGCCAAGTCGCTCGACACGGAAACCATTCAGGTCTCAATCGCCCATCCCTACCCGGGCACTGAATTCTACGACTACGTCAAGAAGAACGGCCTGATCACGATCGACTCGATGACCGACGAGAAGGGACACCAGCTCCCCAACATCGTCTATCCGGGCCTTGATCGCGCCGAACTGGTCGACTGGGTGGAACGCTTTTACGGCGAGTATTACTTCCGGCCCCGCGCGGCCTGGCGCATTGTCCGCAAGGCTATTTTCAATCGAGAAGAGCGCAGCCGGCTCTACAAAGAGGCGCGCGAATATCTTGCGCTGCGATCCAAGCGGAAGAAGTTCGTGAAAGAGCAGAGGCAGCAGGCCTACGCGGGTGGGGATTAGTGCCAAAACAGGATGCGGCCGCAAAGGCCTTACGGTTAAAAACCAGACTTGTAGTCGCCCTTGTTGTGCTCAGCAACGTATTCGGTAACTTCGCGCTGTCGCTCGGCGTGAAAGCCCAGCCCGCGATGAAGACCCTGTTCGGGCCTATCTATGCGTTGCTGAATCCCTGGATGATCGGAGGGATTCTGCTGCTCATCATCTGGACTCTGGCCCGGATGGCGCTGCTGAGCTGGGCCGATCTGAGCTACGTCCTCCCGGTGACCTCCGTTGGGTACGTCCTTTCGACCCTCATGGGCGTTTACTGCCTGGGCGAATCCGTCAGCATGACGCGCTGGGCGGGAACGCTGTTGATTGTGGCGGGCACTGCCCTGGTTGGCGCCACTGCGCCCAATACGACCGCACAACGCCGGCAATGACCGCCTGGATCCTGGTCGCTGTCATCGTCGCTTCCACGACAGCTGCCGACGTTCTCCAATCGCGGGAGATGAAGCGGCACGGCGAGATCAAGGACTTTAGGCCGAACCGGCTGACTTGGGCGTTTGCCGCCATCGCCCGTCGCGGTTATCTGATTCTGGCAGTCTTCTTCATGGCGGTTTCGTTCTTTGCCTTCTTGAAGCTGCTCTCGGTTGCCGACTTCAGTTTTGCCGTTCCCGCCACCGCCGCCAGCTTCGTCGTTGAGACGATTCTCGCTCGCTTCGTCTTGAAAGAGCATGTCAGCCGGCGCCGCTGGATTGGTACATTGCTGGTAGCCTCTGGCGTGGCCCTTCTTGCCCTGTGACGTTGCTATTTGTGGCGGCTTTAGCCGCCTGCGCCTACCAAGTGATCGCGCTCCTTGCGGCGCTTCGCCACTCGCTGCGCCGCGACCCTTCTCCGCGCGGTCCCTTGCCTGGTGTGTCCATTCTGAAGCCGATTCGCGGCCTGGATCCGAGCTTCTGGCAAGCCATCCGTTCTCACGCCGAACAGGATTACCCCGAGTTCGAGATTCTGTTCGGCGCAATTGACCCGAAAGATCCCGCCCTGCCTCAGATACACGAGTTCATCCGCAAGTTCCCGGACCGGCAGATCCGGCTCATCCGTTGCCCTACCAAGGCTCCCAATGCCAAGGTGGGAACGCTGATGGATCTCGAGAAAGAAGCCCGTTACCCGATCCTGCTTGTAAACGATTCCGACATCGAGGTGCCGCGCGGCTATCTGAGAAACGTGGTCAGCCATCTGGAGAGAAAGGCGGTCGGTCTTGTGACCTGCCTGTACTCAGCGGAAGCGGGGAATCTCCCGGCGAGCGGTCTCTTATACACAGCTGCCGCTGCCGCCGATATGCAGGGTGTAG
>JADGHK010000739.1 GCA_019686145.1 Bryobacteraceae bacterium
CTGATAAAGAAGGGATTGAGACGCTTCCCCCCTGATGAGGTAGTCGAGAAGTGCCGTTGGAACGAAGCCCTGATAAAGAAGGGATTGAGACCTAACGGAGCCGGAAAAACCCGCCGCCATCTTAGTTGAAACGAAGCCCTGATAAAGAAGGGATTGAGACCAGGAAGCCCCAAGAAAGAAGCGACGGAATCAATTCTTCGAAGGAGACGGCGGCGCCTGGGGCAGTGAAAAGTAGAACGTCGTACCGACGTTCACTGTGCTATCGACCCAAATGCGGCCGCGGTAGCGCTCTACGATCTTCTGGCAAATTGCAAGCCCCATGCCCGTCCCTTGCACATCGGAGCGGACGCGGTTGAAGATGCGGAAGATGCGCTCGTAGTGCTCGGCTGCGATGCCGCTGCCGTTGTCGCGCACCGAAAACACCCAGAACGGATCCTCCTTGCGAACGCCAACGTGCACCACAAGCAGCCGCTCCGGGTGCCGGTACTTGATCGCGTTTTGAATCAGGTTCTGAAAGAGCTGCACCAGATGCGCTTCATGGACCAGCACCATCGGCAGGCGGTCTGAAGTGATGGTGGCTTTGCTTTCCGCAATCGGCGCGCTCAAATTCTCTATCACCAGCCCGAGCGCCCGGTTGGCATCCACCGGCTCCGTTACCGCCGGAGCTCCCTTGTCCGCCTCGATATAGACCAGCAGGTCGTTGATCAGGTCGTGCACACGCTGTGAGCCACGAACGCAGAACGAAAGATACCGGTTCGCTTCCTCATCCAGCTTGTCCCCGTAATTTCGCTGGAGAAGCTGCGCATAGAGGCTCAACTGCCGGAGCGGCTCCTTCAGGTCGTGACTCGCGGCGTAGGAGAACTGGCGCAGATCGTCGTTCACCCGCGTCAACTGGCGGTTTGCTTCGCGGAGTTCGTCCTCAACCTGCTTCCGCTCCGTAATATCGATACAGACACCCGCCATGCGCTCCGGCTGCCCCGCGGAATCGAAAAAGACTTTCCCGCGCGCCTCCAGCCAGCGGACCTGGCCATCGGGACGGATAATCCGATACTGGATCCGGTAGGATTTCCTCTCATCTGCGGCAGCTTGAACCGTCGCCAGCACGTTGTTCACGTCGTCGGGATGGATGAGCCGCTTGATCGATTCAAAGGTTCCGTCGAAGGTGCCGGTAGCCAGGCCGTGAATCTCCTCCAGACTCGGTGACCACACGACCACGCCTCTCCCGAAATGCCACTCCCATGTACCCATATTCCCGGCTGTCATCGCCAGATCCAGGCGGGCGTCGATCGAGCGAAGCTTCTCTTCCGCCTGCAGCCGCTCAGTAATGTCGACAGCGACCGCGCCAACAAGGACGTTTGCGTCCGCCTCGACGATGGGGAACTTGTTAACGATGAAGTGATGAGGACCGTCCTCCAGATTGAAGGTTTCCGTCACCTGTACGGCTTCCCGTTTCTCGATCACCTGCAAGTCACTCGAGCGTTCAGAACCGGCAATCTGCGAAGGCAGTACTTTGTCATCCGACTTGCCGACGATGTCGGCAATTCCGCCTCCGAGCACCTTCTCCGCTACAGGATTTGCGTAGACGTAACGGCCTTCCGCATCTTTGATGAACGCTGCGGCGGGCAAGTGCCGCATAAAACGCGAAAAGCGCTCCTGAACGCTTGCCAGCGTCTGCCGGATCCGCATGGATTCGGTCACGTCGACCAGCGTCCCCAATAAGCGGTCCGGACGTCCGTGCTCATCCGCGATGACATTTCCTGCAATGCTGACCCACCGATACTCACCAGAGGGGAGGCGCATTCGAAACTCATCCCTACACGAGCCACGTGTCTCGACAGCCTTGGTTACAACATCACGGACACGGCCAAAATCGTCGGGGTGGATCAGATCGGTTGCCGCTTTCCGATCCAGGTGGCTGCCGCTGGGCAAGCCAAGGATCTGATACATGCGGCCGGACCAGGTGATTCGATCCTGCTGGATGTCCCACTCCCACACGCCCATCTGAGCCGCCTGTGTAGCGAGCCGCAGCCGCAGCTCCCGTTCCGCCAGCGCCCGCAGCGAGGCGTGCCGGGCAGCGCTGGCTGCGACGTGGCTGCCGATTGTCGAAGCGAGCATGATCTCGTCGTTGCTGAATTCGTACGGCTTGTCCGAGTACAGCACGAACTTACCAAGCAAGTGCATTTCATAGACGAGAGGGATGAAAG
>JADGHK010000740.1 GCA_019686145.1 Bryobacteraceae bacterium
TGCAGTCCGTCCGTCTCGGTCTCCGCGGCATCCCGGCGTGCTCGGAAGATGTCATGGTGGCCCGCGATATCCTGCTCGCCGAGTTGACTGGCGCGCGGTTTCACGTCGCTCACATTTCTTCCCGCAACGCTGTCTCTATGGTGGCGTTCGCAAAGTCCAAGGGCCTGCCGATTACCTGCGAAGTTACTCCACATCACTTCGCACTGAGCGATGAGCAGATCGTGCCATACGACAGCAATTACAAGATGAAGCCGCCCTTGCGTTCCTCCTGCGATGTTGCTGCCATGATTCAGGGGCTTGCTGCGGGATCCATCGATGCCATCGCTACTGATCATGCGCCGCATGCGGGCGACGATAAAATGCAGGAGTTCGAGAAGTGTCCGTTCGGCATCATCGGGCTTGAGACTGCGGTTGCATTGTCGCTCGAACTGCTGGTGCACCCGGGAAGGATTTCGCTCGCCAGGATGATCGAACTGTACACCATGAATCCGGCGCGCATACTGGGGCTGGATGGCGAGCGTGGACGCATCGCAGCAGGGCTCCCGGCGGACTTGACGATCATCGATACGGAGTTCGATTGGACCTATGACGTCAACCAATCGTTCTCGAAGAGCCGCAACAGCCCGTTCCACGGACGGAAGTTTCGCGGAGGTCCGGCAGCGACGATTGTCGACGGCGTCTTCGTCTGGCGGCGCGACACCTGAGCCTTACGGATATGGTCCTTGCCGGATGCACCAGTTCGTCCGACTTGAGACTGGAGGATCGGCGGAGTGGTTTCCTACAAACACCGGAGTAGGTCAATCCGCCGCGGCGGCGGCATTGTTCTTCTAGCCGTCGTCCTGGCGGCAGCCCTTGGCGCGCGCACCATCGCTTCCTTCATAATCGAGTATCACTGGTGGAAGGAAATAGACCAGCTTCAGACCTGGCTCAGCATGTTGCTGTACGGCGTCGCGCCGGCTGCGGGCGCCGCGCTGTTGTGTTTTGTCGTCCTGTGGGCCTCTCACGCGCGGGGCATGCGGTTTGCCGGTGAGCGGCTGAGATATTACCCGACGTATGCAAAGCTGGTGACCGCCGGACTGTTCCTGCTGGGATGCCTCATCGCGCTCGTTTCCATCGATAACTGGGCGGTCGTGCGCTTCTTCGGAGGCCGGGGACTGACGTCTGAGGGAGCCGTGTGGCGGGATCCCGTCTTCGGGAATCCTCTCCGCTATTATTTCTTCGACCTTCCGTTTTACAGCGTGATCCTTCGCCTGATCATGATCCTTTCCCTGGTGAGCGCGATTCTCTACTGGATCACCGCAAGGGTGTGGGCTTTGCGCAGAACCATTGGAAGCTGGGCAGGGCCGATCGATCTGGATCTGCGCGACCTGCGATTGGGCGAAGCTCTGAAGTCAAAGTTTGTCCGCACCGTCGGAGCGCTGTTCCTGTTCGCCCTTGCCGCAAGCTTCTACCTCGACCGGTACAACATGCTCTTCGCCGATCACGGCTTTCTGGTTGGCGTCGACTATGTGGCGGAGAATATCACGCTTCCCTTGCAATGGTTGACTATCGCGGCTTTCGCAGGAGGAGCCGTTGCTCTCCTGGTGGGACAGATAAGGGTGCTGCTGGTGCTTCCCCTCGTGCTGCTGCTGAAGATCTTCCTCCCGCCGCTGGTGAACTCCATCTTTGTCCGCCCGAACGAGATTTCGATGCAGCGCCCCTACATCGAGAGGCACATTGAGGCGACGCGCTCGGCCTTTGGATTGACACACCGGGCACGGGAGATTGAGTTCCCGGCGAAGCTCGAGGCCGACATCGACCCCTCGCAGCATAAGGCCCTTCTTGAGAACGTGCGGCTGTGGGACTGGCGCGCGTTCCACGACACGGTTGCTCAGATTCAAGCCCTGCGCCCCTACTATGTGTTCCAGGACAGCGACGTCGACCGCTACATTATCGACGGCCAATTGCGTCAGGTGATGCTGACGCCTCGCGAACTGGATGTGCGCCAGTTGGGGGATGCCCGTTCGCGCTGGATCAACACGCACTTCATCTACACCCACGGCTACGGCATGGTGATGGCCGAAGCCAACCGGATCACGGAAGAGGGTCTGCCCGTGATGCTGGTTCAGGACGCCCCGCCTCGGGTCCTTACGCAAAGCCTGAAGCCAAGCCGGCCCGAACTGTACTTCGGCGAGGTGACGCACGAACCGGTCTA
>JADGHK010000741.1 GCA_019686145.1 Bryobacteraceae bacterium
TGCCCGCCGACTTCGTTTCCGCCATACGCCGGTACCGGTGCGAAGGAACGTCGCTGAAGATAAACCTCGCTCTGAGCGCTCTGCCGGAATTCTATGCCCTGCCGGGAGCGCCGGGTCCTCATCACCGCGCGACCATGCACATCTGTCCGTCGATCGACTACGTGGAGAGGGCCTGGGACGACGCAAAATATGGCTATCCTTCGCGGAGGCCGCTGCTCGAACTCACGATACCCACGATGTATGATCCGTCGCTCGCGCCGCCCGGAAAGCACATCATGGGCATCTTTCTGCAGTATGCGCCGTACACGCTTGCGGAAGGCAGTTGGGATGAGTACCGCGATCAATATGCAGATCACGTCATCGGGCTTCTCGAGGAGTACATTCCCAACATCCGGTCGATCATCATTGACCGTCAGGTCCTGACGCCGCTCGATCTGGAACGCCGGTTCGGCCTCACTGGCGGCAACATCTTCCACGGCGAGATGAGCCTGGACCAGATGTTCGTGATGCGTCCGGTGGCGGGGTGGGCCAGCTACAGGACGCCCATCCGCGGCCTCTACCTCTGCGGATCCGGCGCTCATCCGGGAGGCGGCGTCATGGGCGCTCCGGGTTATAACGCGGCAAGAGAGATTCTGCGAGGTTGACCGCTCATCCGCCTACGATCCGGAAGATCTGCTGGCCGTACAGTTCCACGGTCTTCAGACTGATCCCCGGAACCTCGAGCAGCTCGCGCGCGCTCTGCGGCTGTTTCTCCGCGATCGCCTGTAAGACCCGGTCCGTCAGGATGCGAAAAGCAGGTACTCCTTTGCGCTTTGCCTCAGCCGAGCGCCACGCCTTCAGTGCGCTTTCGATCGAGGCTGACTTGCCATCCGGCTCGGCGGTAGCGGCCTGACGTCCGGAGCGGGCGGCGGCAGCAGCGGCAGCCGCCTCCTTCTTTGGTTTCTTCGTCGCTGCCTTGGCCCGTCTGACCGCTGTCTTTGCCTTCGCGGCCCGTTTTGCATCCTTCTTCGGCTTCGCGGGTGCTCGATCAATTTCAACCGGGATCTGAACCTGAGCCGGATTGATTTCAGAGGACGGCGTTTTCAGGCGTACCCGGCGATAGTCAATGCGCTCGCCGTCCTTTTCAAAGAACGTATCTTCCAGCTCGATCAATCCGGATCGCGCCATGGCGTTCAGCAACTCTTCGAAGCTCCGCCGGCTGAGTTGGGATTCATCCGCGAGAACTGCCGAGTACAGGCGTCCGGTGGAGACGCCGTTTATTTTCTTCACGGCATTCATGATCTTCGCGATCCGGGCTTGCTCCTCGGGGCCGGCAGGCCGGAAGCGCTGCAAAATCGTGGATTCGGGATTGCAAACGTCGCAGAAGCCGCAGGGACTGTCAGAGTCTGCCGTATCGCCAAAGTACTTGACGAGCGTCAGCATGCGGCAGGCAGGCGTGTCGCAGTAGTTGAGCATTCGCTCGAATTGCGCCAGCTTATGATCGCGCTGGGCGATGTACGACTCGCGCCATTCTTCTGTCCCCCGGCTCAGGTTCTCCTCGAAGTCCATGACAACGCCGCCGTGAATCCACAGCTTTTCCATCGCTATGTCGAACCTCTCTCCGATCAGCCGGCTGCGCGCCTGCACTTCGTCCTTGGGCTGAGGTTCGGGAGTCAGCGCCTCAAAGATGCGATCGAGCACCTCTGGCTGGGGATAGTCTCGCTCGTAGAAGAAGTCGTGCGTGAAGCGGTCGGCGTAGGAGTGCATCAGGATTGCTCGCGATGGCTTGCCGTCCCGCCCTGCACGTCCAATCTCCTGATAAAAGCCTTCCAGACTGCCGGGCAGAGCCGTGTGGATCACTGTTCGCACGTCCGGTTTGTCGATGCCCATTCCGAAGGCGATCGTGGCGACAATGACCTCGAAACGGCCCTCCAGAAACCCTTCCTGGACCTCCCTTCTCCGCCTCGCGTCGAGCCCGGCATGATAGGCTGCGGCCGCATGCCCTTCCAGGCTCAGCTGCCCGGCGAGATGATCGGCGGAGCGGCGCGTGGGCGCATAGACGATCGCCGGACGCCTCCCGTCTGCGCTCAGGATCTGGCATGTCATATCCGAGCGGGCAGATGGAGGAACCTTCACGACTTCAATGGCAATGTTGTCCCGCCGAAAACCGTGAATAAAACATCGAGGCGTGTTCAGCCCGAGTTGTTGGGC
>JADGHK010000742.1 GCA_019686145.1 Bryobacteraceae bacterium
GCTGATGCCGCTGAACACAATCAAAACTTCATAGTACGCTATCCGGCTTGTACCGCACTCTGTGTAAGGCCTGCACGCTGACGTTGCTTCCGTTGTTTGTGCAGGAAAGGAAGCAAATGGCCGCTGCTTCCTCGGACGCACTGGTCCCGGTTCCACAGGTCTTGCTTGAGAGTCGGGCTACAGCCCGAGGGTTTGCCAGATTTCGTCCAGGTCGGATTGCCCGGGTTCGACTGGCTTGCGCATCTGCTCGGGAGTTTCCCTTTCATCGAAAGCGCGGAACAACGACATCTTGGCCAGAGCGTATCGCTCGGTGCTGTCCAACTCCCGCCCGTTTGCCGCCGACAATTCCGACAGGAGTTGGTCGAAAAGGAACACCGAAACAGGAAACGATGTCTTTCGATCGGCGGAGACGTGGAAGACATATTCTCGCGAGGCTCGCCCATTCTGTTTGACCTGCCGCATGCCCTCGTAGTGGTACTGATACACGTAGCCGCTCATCGCAGAATAGGTCTTCTGCCGGCGGACGGCGGGGGCGCCGGTGAGCGCTGGTGCGGGTCTCTTGGCGAGCTTTCTGAGCCAGTTCAGCAAGGGCCGATCCTACCCAAGGCTAGCACGGCGGGGACCCCGGCTTCGCCGTGCGAAGCGTAAGGCTTATCAGGCCGGTTCGAGCTACAATCGCTGATACGGCATGAGACTCTCACTGGCGATTGCTCTCTGCTTGACCGTTGCATATGCGCAACTGCCGGAGCCCAAGCCCGTGCAAGCGGAGGAGCCACAGAAAGTCTTGACTTACACAGGGAAGCCGTTGCGCCTGCCTTTCGCCTGCAAGTCCGCGGAAATCGAGCAATTCGCCTTATCCTGCACATCAAACGAGCCTTGCCCTGTCTATCTCGAGCTGGCATCGGTCGCAGCGCAAGGCGACCGGATCTTCGCTGCCGGGAACCTACACACCACCTCGGTGACAATCTCCTCCGTTTTGCTTCGCAGCGACGATGGCGGCCGGAGCTGGGTGGAGCCTTACGAGCGCATCCCTTTGGCGGGTCTCGATCAGATGCAGTTTCTGGACCTCGAGGCCGGCTGGGTCTCCGGGCACATTCTGGGCGCCTTCCCCAAAAATCCGTTCCTCCTCCTCACGACCGACGGCGGCAAGACGTGGTCGCGCAAAGACATCTTGAGCGAGGGAGGCTTTGGAGCAATAGAGCATTTCTGGTTCGATTCCCGAAACTCTGGAACTCTGATCCTGGACAGAACCAGGGCGGAGGAGGGGCGTTATGAGCTGTACGAGTCGATGACCGGAGGCGAGAGCTGGACGCTCCGTGAAAGCAGCTCGAAGCCGATCCCCTTCAAGCGGGAAAAGCCCGCAGCTGCCCTGCGCACGCGGGCGGATGGTCCGTCGAAGTCCTACGTCATCGAGAAACTGCAGGGTGGACGATGGCACACCCTGGCTCGCTTTCTGGTTGATGTCGGCGAATGCCGTCCCGAAGAACCGGAGTCCCCTCCACCTCCTCCGCCAGAGCTGGAGCCTGCAGAATCGGAGGCTCCGCGGACGGCGCCTTCGCCAAAGCCAGCCGGGCCCAAGCGGCCGCCTACGTTGAAGAAGCCGTGAGACACGATCCCATCGAGCTGGAGCTGTTCCGGCACATTCTCGTTTCCGTTCCGGAGGAGATGGGCGCGGTGCTGCGCAAAGTCGCTTTCTCCGCCAACATCAAAGAACGCCGGGATTACTCTTGTGCCGTATACGACGCAAACGCAGACACCGTCGCTATGGGGGACCACATGCCCGTGCACCTCGGCGCGATGCCTCTGTCCGTACGCAGCGTCATTGAGAGGATCGATCTCGGCCCAGGGGATGTTGCCATCGTCAACGATCCGTTTTGCGGCGGCACGCACCTGCCCGATATCACCGCTGTTTCCGGAGTCTTTCCGGATCCCTCGTCCCGCCACCCCGCCTTCTACGTGGCAAATCGGGCGCACCACGCGGATGTCGGAGGAATGAGTCCCGGGTCGATGCCCCTTGCCCGCGAGATCTATCAGGAGGGCCTGCGAATTCCGCCCCTCCTGCTGGTTCGTGGGGGAGAGATCAGTCGTGGGATCATGACGCTGATTCTCGCGAACGTGCGCACGCCGGAAGAGCGCGAGGGCGACCTGCTGGCTCAATGCATGTCGATCCGCCGCGGGGAAGAGCGCCT
>JADGHK010000743.1 GCA_019686145.1 Bryobacteraceae bacterium
CCTGCTGCTAAAAAACACAAAACGCGCCGCCAATGCCAGAAGCTCATTCCCCGCTTCCTCCGCGCCGTAGCCGAGTTACGCCACTCCGGTCTGGCGCAATTGGCCGCCCTCGGAGACACGCTACACTCCTGGTCCGAGGAGATTGTCCGCATAAGCGCTTCACTCGATCCAACAGCATCACCGAAGGCTTTCACAACAAAATGGAGACCATCACCAGGCAGGCCTACGGCTTCCGCAACTTCGAAAACTACCGTCAACGTGTGCAGGTGCTTTGTGCTTAACTATCTTCTTGGGATTGAACTTGCCCCCGTTTTTGGCGTACAGCCTTTTGCGGCAAAGTCAAATGGCCACGTCAAAGAATCCCCCGAAGTGGACCATTCCGGGCCTGAAACTGCCGAAGGTGCCGGGGAGTCTAAGCCGCTTGTTTTACAGTGATTTGCGCGTGGTGGGCGCGACAGGACTCGAACCTGTGACCTCCTGCGTGTGAAGCAGGCGCTCTAACCAACTGAGCTACGCGCCCCTCGTTAGAGGGCTTCAAGTCGAAGTACTTCAACAGCATATCACACTGGGATTCGCATTGCAGAAGACAAGGTCGCCAAGCCTGCCATACCATGGTGCGGCATTAAATCAGCGGCTTACCTCGCCGAATCTCCCTGCTTTCACCCAGGCGGTGTTGAACTGGGCGTGCTTGATGGATTTTCGCTCAGTTCCGCCGTCTGGAACAAAGATGCTGTAAGTGACGTGGATGCTGCCGTCCTTCGCCTGAATTACGGAGGGGTAGTGGAAGCGGCCAACCCCTTTGGGGTCGTATTCCAGATGGCGGGTCCACCGCCATGTGCGGCCCTCGTCTTCTGAAATCGACACTGCCAGAGAATGGCGGCCCTTCTCCGTATCGTTGTAGACCAACAGCCACGATCCGTCCCTCAGCACGATGCCTTCGACGCTGCTGCCCGGATTGGGAAGGTCGGTGTCTTCGGCCGGGGACCAGGTCATTCCTTCGTCCTTTGACTCGGACCGGTGAATGCGCTTGGGAGCGGGGCCATTGTCGCGCATAAACGCAAGCAGCGTGCCGTCCCGGCGGCGCAGGATGGAAGGCTGGATATTGCCATAGCCGACGATGGGCTCACTGGCGGTCCATGTGACTCCTTCATCGTCGCTGATCGCCATGAGCGACATCGAGAAGCCGTCGGAGTAGAGGGGGACGAGGATGCGCCCGCTCGGAAGCGTTACCGGATGCGTCCGCGTGAACCAGCCAATGCGAGAGTAGAGCTTGTCGGAAGCCATCATTTGCAGATGGGCGTACTCGCGGCTGGAAGGACCGGGGCGAGCGTCTTTGCCGAGCACTTCGGCGATCCTCTCGCTCAAACGTTTCGGGATGAGAAGGAGGTTGTCGGCGTGCGACCATTTGGGCGGACCTTCCGGCTGCATCCAATCTTCCGAGACGCGGTACTTCATTAAAGCCGTCTCCCACTGGTTTGCGAGGATTGCCGGCCAAAAGAGCCACAGCCGCTGACGCCTGTCAACGAAGAGCGTGGGGTTTGTGTCCGGGAATCCGGGCGTGTCCGCGAGAGTAAACCGGGGGCTCCATGTGTCGCGCCCCTGAACGCGCCGCGCGGCTTGGATGATGACGTCGTCCGCAGTCCTCTCGCCGGAGCCGTGAAACCAGCAGACGAAGAGATCGCCGTTTGGGGCCTCAACGATCGAAGAGGAATGATTGTGCCAGGTTTCGAACGGGAAGATGAGTTCCGCCCGATGAAATGGCGCCTCTTGCGCCGGAGCGTAACTTTCTAGCAAGAACAGGAGGAAATAGGGGACGAACCGTTTCACTCTCAAACCGTGAACTATATCATGCGCGGACGACGTGCTGGCTGCCCTTGATATCCTGAAGTTTCTATGCTTCGGTTCTCCTTGCTGATTGGACTGATTGTTTGGACTTGTCAGGCGGAGACGCCGCGGCGCACCCACGAGAACCTGAATTCCACGCTGTGGGTTCAGCGATCCGCGGAGTATAATGTCATCACGCGGCAGATTTTCCTGGCTGCCCGCGCCGCGCTCGACACGGCTTTTGATGACCCTAACTGGAGCGCCGTTCCTCAGAAAGAGAACTACCAGAAGCTTTGCCGCGCCATCATCACCGACATCGACGAAACAATCCTTGATAACTCCTACGCGCAGGCGAGGGCGATC
>JADGHK010000744.1 GCA_019686145.1 Bryobacteraceae bacterium
GCTGATAACGTTACCAACCCCAACCAGCGTTCGATTCTTCCGGTCAATCTCGATCCGGTCTGCCTGAATCCGGCTTCCCCCTTGCCACATGACGGCCTCGCCTTCGTACCGTATGTGCTGATGGTGATCCGACGACTTCATTCGCGCAGCGGTCGCCTGCACGGGATCGTCGCCCGACAGCACTCCCGGACCGGCGTTTTTCTCCGGGTTCCGCACGGATGCCACGTTGCCCTCAGCCAGAAAGTCGCCGGTCGCCTGCTCGAGGATAATGCGGTCCGCGGTGACCGCTCCGCCGTCATCCCAGACTCTCGCCGAATGCAATAGCGTGATCACATCCTTGGCCGCATCAAGCCTCGCGCGGTCGGCCTTGGCCCTCCGGGCCCCTTCCTCATAAGTGAAATTTCCCCATTGTTCCATGGCAGCCAGGAGACCCGTCCGGGGGTCGAAGCTGGCCGTCATGTCCTGGCTTGCGGTCAGCGCTGGCGGACCGCCCTGCCTTTCCGGCTCCGTGCGCGTCTTCACTTGCACGGCGCGCATGCTCTCCACGCGATTTTCAGCCCCGTATGTCACCCAAAGGCGCTCCGCCTGCATCTCGCGCTTTCTTTGGCCGGGGCGATTGGGGAGGAACTCAATCTGCGCCGGACTGTGTGTCTCGACGGTATCAATCTCCCTCCCCTGATTTTTCATCTTGAGGACTACGACTTCGCTGCGTAGAATCCGTGTCTCCGGCAGAGGAGCGTCCCCTCGTTTCCGCGGGCGCGATTCGATCACGCTTTTCCCAACGGATGTGACGTTTACCAGAACCGAGTCACCGAGAGACGGGTCAAATTGAAGGTCAAGACGGTTGGAATGGACGGTTGTTTGGCTCGTGTCAGTGGCGGAGACCAGCTTTGCATCCTGCTCCCCGAGAATCTTCTTGATCCTCGTCTTCTCGTCGAATTCCAGCCGCAGTTGCCTGGCGGCAAACTCGATCTCCTTCTGCGGAAGGCGCTCCACTCCTCTTGCGTCCCTCGCGTCAACCACATCGATGGCGCCTTCGCCGAGGGTGACCACCGCCTCGCCGGCGTCCATGACCAGCGTACCTCTCGTCAGCCTCGACCAGGGAAATAGAAGGACCTGTGAATTCGACTCCTTGTAAATCATCTGCCCCGCCTCAACGATCATCGGAGGCGATCCGGGCGTAGCGGCATGCCACTTCACTTGCACATCGCTTTTAAGGTGGAGTTCCCCGCTCGTGGAGTCGTAGGAGGCGCCCGCGGACCGGCCCTCTCCACGGGCAAACGTGAAGGAAGTCGGCTTTTCCGTCGTTGCCGTGGCAGTCTGTACGTTGAAGGTAACACCGGCGGAGTGAATGGCGACAAGCCCTCCGGCTTCTGCGCCGCCGGAGCGGGCGCCTATGGTGATGGCGACGTCGCCGGCCGAGTAGAGAGTCGCGTCCGCCACCCGGAAGGTCGCGTGGGCGCTTCTGACGAGGTCGTAGTGGTCGGTCGTCTCCTTGTAGATTCGGAGCTCGACGTCCTCGAGTTCAAAGCGCTGCGGATCCTTGATTTCCTGGAACGATTTTGCCCGGATCTCTACCGTCGTCCGCCCGTTCGACGACTCAGACCATGTCCAATGAGCGGCGGACGATGACATATTATCGGGGAGGCTGGCTGGACGCGGCGGCGCCTGGCTGAGCCACTGCCTCTTTTGAATGTAGTAAGAAGCGGCGACGCCGAGAACAAGGACGGCAATAGCAAACAGCAAGAGACCCGGAATTCGCCGCATGGACAGTGATTTCAGGATATCAGAAGCCCGGGTTCCCGCCTCTTACACTGTGTTGACAAGACCGTAACCAAACAGCGACATTAGAATGTCGCGTCTAATATCTGGCTTTTCATCAGATGCTTAGGGACACGTGTTGTCACTCCTCGAAGCAGTGTGCTAATAATAGACCTCGGAGCTCGATTGGTGAGCTCGTATCCATCCGCAACTCTAGAACAGAGTTTCCAACTGGAGGTTCGAAAATATGGATATTCGTCCGCTCTACGACCGTATCGTCGTACGGAGAATCGAAGAGGCTGAGACGATCCAGGGCGGCATTATCGTCCCGGATACCGCAAAAGAGAAGCCTCAACAGGGCGAAGTAGTCGCTGTTGGCAACGGTAAGCGTCTCGAGGACGGAAAGCTGGTCCCGCTCGATGT
>JADGHK010000745.1 GCA_019686145.1 Bryobacteraceae bacterium
AGACAGCTCCTCCTCGCCGGATTCGAACGAATGCTCGGTGAGGTTATCGCCAAGCTCGAGAATCGTGAAGGACAGAAAGCGCAGATGCTCTCCGCGCCGAACGATTGGATAGATGCCCGGCTGGTTGCCCGGTGACTTGATGTGCAGGCTCATCGGTTCCAAGGTATCATGTTCGAATCATGACAGATTGCCAGAACCCCAGCTGGACTCTTCTGGAATGACCCTGCCCTGTTTCTACCCGATCGTCGATACCGAGTCCGCCGCGCGCCGCCAGTGCTCTCCGGTTCTCCTCGCGGAATGCCTCCTAGAGGGCGGAGCGAGACTCCTGCAATACAGGCATAAGGAAGGTCTCACCCGCGAAATTCTGTGCGAAGCGCAGACCATCGCCGAGCTTTGCCGCCAGGCAGGAGCAACGCTGATTGTCAACGATCGCGCCGATCTGGCGCTCCTGCTCAACGCAGGGCTGCACGTGGGGCAGGACGATCTGCCGCCCGCCGAGGCACGACGCCTGCTGGGTGCGAATTCGAGCATCGGCTTCTCCACACACAACAGGGAGCAACTGATCGCCGGAGGGCGGGAGCCGGTAGATTATCTGGCGCTCGGTCCGATTTTTGCGACCGGCTCCAAACGGAACCCCGACCCCGTCGTTGGCGTCGAACAACTACAGGTGCTGCGGGCACTTACGTCGCTCCCCTTGGTGGCTATCGGGGGAATCAGCCGGACGAATGCAGAAGCTGTCAGGGACGCCGGCGCGGATTCCCTGGCGGTCATCGGAGATCTCTTCCCCGCCGATTGCAGCCGCAGCAGCCTTCGCGCCCGAGCCGAAGAATGGGTTTCACTCCTCAAGGACGAATAATGGCCAGGACGAGCGAAGAGTCGAAAGGCGGCCTTATCAAGGGTCTTGGCTTGCTCGACGGCACGACGCTCGTCATCGGGTCCATGATCGGCTCCGGCATTTTCATTGTCCCGGCCGACATTGCCCGTCAGGTCGAATCCCCGGGCCTGCTGCTCACGGTGTGGATTGTCACTGCTGTGCTGACGGTTGTTGCCGCTCTCAGCTACGGCGAGCTTGCGGCCGCGATGCCGGACGCAGGCGGTCAGTATGTCTACCTCCGGGAGGCATTCGGCCCTCTCTGCGCCTTCCTGTACGGCTGGACACTGTTTCTGGTGATCCAGACCGGAACGGTTGCGGCAGTGGCGGTCGCTTTCGGAAAGTTCACCGGCGTGCTGTTCCCCTGGGTTTCCACCAGCAACGTTCTGCTCGAAGCCGGGCCTGTAGGACTCAACACGCAACAGCTTGTCGCCATCTCCGTACTCGTCTTGCTGACGTGGGTGAATACGCGCGGGGTGCGGACCGGCGCCGTCGTGCAAAACATCTTCACGGCTGCGAAGGTTGGCGCTCTCCTGGCGCTGGTTGGCTTCGGGCTGCTTCTCGGACGGAACGAAGCCTCTGTCGCCGCGAACTTTGGCGATTTTTGGGCTGGCGCCTCCTGGGGCTGGACCGCGATCCGGGCCGTCGGGGTGGCGCTGGTCGGAGCTCTGTTTTCCTCCGATGCCTGGAACAATGTGACCTTCACCGCAGGCGAGATGCGAAATCCGAAGCGCAATCTTCCACTCTCGCTGGCGCTGGGCGTCAGCGTTGTCTCGATTCTGTACCTGGCCTGCAACCTTGTGTACCTGAGCGTGCTTCCGCTCGCGCAGATTCAGACGGCGCCGGAAGACCGCGTCGGCACCGCCGTCGCCTCGCAGATCTTTGGCCCGGTCGGCGTTCAGTTGATGGCGGCCGCCATCATGGTCTCAACATTCGGATGTTTGAATGGCATGATCCTCGCAGGAGCGCGCGTTTATTATGCGATGGCGCTCGACAAGCTTTTCTTCCGTCAGGTTGGAACCGTCGATCCTGTCCGTCGGACTCCGGTGGTGTCTCTCGTGGTGCAGTGCGCCTGGGCCTCTATGCTGACACTGACCGGAACCTATAGTGACCTGCTCGACTATGTTATATTCGCGGTTCTGCTCTTCTACATGCTAACGATCGCCGGATTGTTCGTCCTGCGCCGGACGAAGCCGGAAATGGAACGGCCCTACAAGGCCGTCGGCTATCCGGTCCTTCCGGCCCTGTACATCGTGGCAGCTGGGCTGATCGAAGTTCTGTTGTTGATTTACAAGCCGAATTATACCTGG
>JADGHK010000017.1 GCA_019686145.1 Bryobacteraceae bacterium
TATGCCGTACAGCAGCGAGAAGCCGTAGGCAAGAATGCCGCTCGAGAAGGCTCCCAGCAGCAGATACTTCATCGCCGCTTCATTGGATCGCTTCTCGCCCCGTAAGAAACCGACAAGAATGTAGAACGAGAGGGCCATCAGCTCCAGCCCGACGAAAAGCGTCACGAGGTCCGTGCCGCAAGCGAGGAAATACATGCCGCACTGAGCAAGCAGAATGAGCCCGTAATACTCGCCGCGATGTTCCCCTTCGATCTCCAGATACCGGTAGGAGACGATCGCCACGACAAGCGCGGATATGAGGAAGATGGCGTTGAAGAAGAGCGAAAAATTGTCGACGGTTAGAGCTCCGTGAAAGGCAATGATCTCCCTGGCGCCTGACTCCTGCAGATAGACGTACTGCCTTCCGAGTCCAATGCCCGTGAAGACCAGGCCGAGAACAACAAACAGCAGCAGACCTTTCCGGTGCTTCGGATTCGGGAAGAGCCAGAAGTCGAATAGCAGGACAGCACAGCCGAACAGCGCCAGCATGATGGCCGGGATGAGCACGAAGTGGTCCGTGGACGTGTAGAACTGGCTCATCGCACGTCTCCTGCAACCGCCGCGGACGATGGCGTCAGCGCTTCAAGATATCCGGGACGCACTCGCTCTACGAGGCGCATCACCGGCTTGTCCAGCACATCGAAGTATGGCTTTGGATAAACCCCAATCCACAGAGCCCACGCAATTAGGGGCAGGAAGACAGCCCATTCCCGAACGGAGAGATCGGGCAAGCCGAGATTCTTTGCATTCGTCACCTGCCCCAGCATCGTCCTCTGGTAGAGCCAGAGGAGGTATGCGGCGCCGAAAATGATTCCTACGACAGCAAAGGCGGCCCAAACCCGGTTGGCCTCAAAAGCCCCTTGCAAAATGGTGAACTCGCCGACAAAACCGTTGAGCAGGGGAAGCCCGGCGGAACTGAACATGGCAAACGCGAAGACTTTTGCATAGTTCGGCATCACATGCGCCAGACCGCCGTATTCCCCGATCTCACGCGTGTGCCGGCGCTCATAGATCACGCCCACGATCAAAAAGAGCATCCCCGTCGAGATACCGTGGTTGATCTGCTGGATGACGCTGCCTGCGATGCCATTGGGATTCAGAGCAAAGATACCCAGGGTACAGAACCCCAGATGGCTCACCGACGAATAGGCGACCAGCTTTTTCCAATCCTGCTGCATCAGGCTGACCAGAGCCCCGTACAGGATCGCAATAATAGACAGCGCAGCCAGCACCTGTACGATGACGCCGTCGACCGCGGCATCCGGCAACAGCGGCAGCGAAAAGCGAATGAAGCCGTAGGTGCCCATCTTGAGCAGCACCGCCGCCAGGATGACGGAACCCGCCGTCGGGGCTTCCACGTGGGCGTCCGGGAGCCATGTGTGGAATGGAAACATCGGCACCTTGATGGCGAATCCGATGAACAGCGACCAGAACACCCATTGCTGCAACCCGAGAGGCAGCGAGAGCTTCACCAACTCCGAAATCTCGAAGGTATAGAAGCCGAACTGCTGATAATGCTGGAAATAGAGCGTCAGGATACCGAGCAGCATCAGAACGCTGCCCGCCATCGTATAGAGGAAGAATTTGATTGCGGCGTAGAGCTTCCGGCGCCCGCCCCAGACGCCGATGATGAAGTACATCGGCACAAGTACGACTTCCCAGAACACGTAGAACAACAGAAAATCGAGGGCCAGGAACACGCCGATCATGCCAGTCTGCTGGAGCAGCAGCATCGCGTAGTAGGACTTCACGCGATCCTCGACGGCGTTCCAGGAAGAGAGCACGGCGAGGAAGCCCATCAGAGTGGTGAGCAATACCAGAAGCAGACTGATTCCGTCGATGCCCAGCGCATACTTCAAACCGATCGCCGGGATCCAGTCGGCGCGCTCCACCATCTGGAAATCCCCGTTGGCGCTGTCGAACCGGGTAAGCAGCAGCAGCGATACCGCAAAACCGGCAAATGCGCTGATGTTCGCCCAGATTTTGACCAGGGTCGTCCTGGATGAGGGAATCAGCAGCAGCAGGAGCATTCCTGCAAGCGGCGTCAGGAGAACCAGACTGAGAAGATGCTCGCTCATACCCTCACCGCGACATGTAATAACCGAGGATGACGGCTAAGCCTGCCATCACCATCAATGCGTATGTCTGGACGAGACCGTTCTGCACCAGGCGCACGGGATAGGACCAGACCTTGACCGTAAAAGCCGACAGGCGCACCAGCCCGTCGACGATCCACGTATCCCACCAGATGGAGAATCTGGAAGTAAAGCGGGTCAGCCAGGCGGCGCCGTTGACACCACCATCGACGATCGCGCTATCAAAGCGGCCCAGAAGACTTCCTCCGCGTTTCGCCAAACCATTCACAAAGAGAAAGTCGTAGATCTCATCGACGTACCACTTGTTTAGCAGGATCCTGTGGAGCAGTCCTGAAGCCTCCGCCTCCGGTTCCTGTTGCCCTGCCCTGGCAAGGTAGCGGCGGCGAGCCAGCAAAATTGCTCCGACCGCAACGGAGACCGAAAGCGCCATCAACAGCCACTCCACTGACGCCTCATGGTGCGCCTCTTCTGCGCGGTACGCCGCAGCGAACACCGGTTCCAGCCAGTGCTCGAAGGCCCGGAATCCGTCGCTAAACACGGACCAGAGTTTGGGAACGCCAATCCACCCGCCAGCAATGCTCAGCAGCGCCAATGCACGGAGCGGAATGGTCATGGATGCAGGCGACTCGTGAATGTGCGCAGCCGTGTGAGCATCCATTCGCGGTTGCCCGTAAAAGGTCAGGAACATCAGCCGCCACATGTAGAACGCGGTCATGAAAGCTGTCACGAGGCCGACGGCGAAGATGGTCTTCGATCCCAGCGGAGAACTCCATGCCTGCCACAGAATTTCATCTTTGGAGAAGAATCCCGCCAGACCTGGAACGCCGGCGATCGCCAGGGATCCGATGAACATGGTCCGGAACGTGACCGGGATCTTATCCTTAAGGCCGCCCATACGCCGCATGTCCTGCTCGCCCGACATGGCATGGATCACCGAGCCGGCACCAAGAAACAGCAGCGCCTTGAAGAAGGCGTGCGTGTATAGATGAAAGACCGCAACCCAGTAAGCCCCAACGCCCAGCGCCACGAACATGAACCCGAGCTGGCTGACCGTTGAATAGGCGAGAACCCGTTTGATATCGTTCTGCACTAGCGCAATCGAAGCAGCAAAGATCGCCGTGAAGGCGCCAACAGCGGCCACAATCGTTGAAGTCTCCGGTGTCAGCACGAAGAGAGCACTGGAACGCGCGATCATGTAGACGCCCGCCGTCACCATGGTCGCAGCGTGGATCAGCGCCGAAACCGGAGTAGGACCTTCCATGGCATCGGGCAGCCAGACATAGAGCGGAAACTGCGCCGACTTGCCTGCTGCGCCAAGAAACAGCAGCAGCGCTGACACGCTCAGAATGCCGAAGCCGGTCTCGGCGGTGCGGTTCGCCAGTGCCGCATTGACGTCAAGGAAACGGACGGAGCCGGCCAGGGCGAACAGAAGCAGCATGCCCAGAATGAAGCCGGCATCGCCGATGCGGTTGACGATGAAAGCCTTCTTCGCGGCATCCCCTGCGGCTTTTTTGTGGAAGTAAAAGCCGATCAGCAGATAGCTGCACAGGCCGACGCCCTCCCAGCCGACGAACAGCAAGGCATAGTTGTTCGCCAGCACCAGCATCAGCATGAAGAAGACGAAGAGATTCAGGTAGGCGAAGAAGCGGTAGTAGCCTCCATCGTGCGCCATGTACCCCGTCGAGTAGACGTGAATCAGAAAGCCGATTCCCGTCACGATCAGGATCATGACGGAGCTCAAGGGGTCCAGCAGAAATCCCCAGTCGGCGCTGAATCGCGCCAGTGAGCCATCTGCCATGCGGAACGGGAGCCCGGCGAGCCAGGTGAACTGGATCACCTGATGAACCTTTCCGGCTGTCGCTGCCAGCTCGATCACCGCGCCAATCGAGAGCAGGAACGACAACAGCACCATGCCGGGACACAACAGGCTTACCAGGATCTTTGTGCTTCCGATCGTATGATGCCCGTAATCCTCGACGCTTCCCGCAAGCCCGGGGGCGAGAGCCACATCCGAAGGCGCCTGCGGATCGAAGCGCCGGCCCAGGATCAGCATCACGAGAGCCCCGAAAAGCGGAAAGAGCGGAATCAGCCAGATGTGATCGAGAAAATTCATGCGCGCTTCACCACTTCAGCAGATCCACTTCGTCTGCAAGGACGGTCTCTTTGTTGCGGAAAAGCGCGATGAGAATGCCAAGCCCGACCGCAGCTTCGGCAACCGCCACAGTGATGACGAAAATCGCAAAGATCTGACCGCTCAAATCCTGCAAGTGCCGTGAGAACGCAATCAGGTTGACGTTCACGGCGTTCAGGATGAGCTCAATCGACATCAGGATGACCACGATGTTCCGGCGCGTCAGCACGCCGATCGTACCGATCAGCAGCAGCGCGAGGCCAACCACAAGGTAGTGAACTGTCGTGACAGGATGCATCTCAAATCCGCTTCTTCGCCATCACAACGGAGCCGACGACTGCCACCAGCAGGAGCACGGAGGCAACTTCAAACGGCAGGAGGTACCTCGAGAAGAGAACATCTGCGAGCTGTTCGACATTCCCCGGTTCCGAAGCGAGGGCCGGCGCCGCCAACTTCAACGAGTCAGTGCCGCTATAGAGGAAGTAGGCCGCTTCGGCGCTGACAACGAGAATACACGCCAGGGCCACCCACCATTGCTTGTTGAACTGCCTCTCACGGGCAGCCTGGTCCAGATTCACAAGCATAATCACGAAGAGGAACAGCACCATGATGCCGCCGACGTAGAGCACAATCTGGACGGCAAACAGAAACTCCGCGTGCTGGAGCAGATAGAGGCCTGCCACGCCGAGCAGAGAAACGATCAGCCAGATGGCGCTGTGTACGGCGTTGCGCCGCGTGACCGTCAGCACGGCTCCCGCCACCGCCAGCAGGGCGAAGACGTAAAAGAAAATCGTATCAAGCCACATTCAGCGATACTCGCAAGCACAAAAAAAGACCGGGACGCACCCAACGGCCATGCGTCTGCCGGCCCCGTCGGACTTCCTTCTGCAATTAGGACTTATATTGGGTCGGCCTTGGGCCTTCCTCCAGCATTTGCCGATCCCAGATCTGGCCCTCCCGGGTGTAGCTGGCCAGCTCGAAGTCCTGAGTCAGTTCCAGAGCATCCACGGGACACGCATCCTCGCAAAGGCCGCAAAACATACATCGTGACGTGTCGTAAGTAAACGTCGTCAGGACCTTCCGGTTCGTTTTGGGGTCGCGTTCAGTACCGACAACTATGAGATTCTCAGGACACGCCAGCGCACAGAGGTTGCACCCGATACACAGCGTCTCGCCGGTGTCAGGATTGATGTTTAACCGAGGCGCTCCGCGAAACCGCTCGGCTACCTTCGGGCGCTGCGCCGGATACTGCTCGGTGTAGATGTGCTTCGGGTGCTGGTTCCTCAGGGTGACCCACAGGCCCCGCAAAAGATCCACCAGAAGCACCGTTCGTATCAGCTTGCGCATATGCGTTTCTCCGAACCGGCGAGGCTCAACGGTCAACCTCCCCCAGTACAATATCAATCGTACCGATAATCGCAACCACGTCAGCGACCAGCGCTCCCCGGCACATCTGGTCCAGCGCCTGCAGGTTCACGAATGACGGCGGGCGCACCCGAACACGGTAGGGCTGGGTGGAGCCATCACTGACGATGAAGTAGCCAAGCTCACCCTTCGGCGCCTCGATGGATACGTACACTTCCCCGACCGGCGGCTTGATCACCTTCGGCACCTTGGCCATAATCGGCCCCGGCTCGATCCGCTCGAGCGCCTGACGGATGATCCGTACGCTCTGCCGCATCTCCTCCATGCGGACGATGTACCGGTCAAACGTGTCGCCGTTCTGACGAATGGGGATGTCGAAGTCGTACTGCTCGTAGCCCGAGTACGGCTGCGCCTTGCGGAGGTCCCACGCCACGCCAGCGGCCCGCAGGACCGGTCCCGTGACGCCGTACGCCTTGCACTGCTCGGCGGTCAGAATTCCTACGCCCTTGAGGCGCTCTACCCAGATGCGATTGTCGGTAAGCAACTCCTCGTACTCGTCCACCTTGGGCAGAAACATGTCGCAAAACTTTGCGACATCCTCTTCGAAGCCGTCGTAGAGTTCGTATTGAAGCCCGCCGATACGAAACGCGTGCGTAGTCAGCCTGGCGCCGCAGTATTTCTCGAAAATCTTGAGAACTTCCTCACGTTCCCGCAGCGTGTAGAACAGCGGAGTGATAGCGCCGATGTCCAAGGCATGCGTTCCCAGCCACAGCAGGTGGCTGGCGATCCGGTTCAACTCCGTGAGAATTACGCGCGTCACCTGCGCGCGCGGCGGAGCTTCGACACTCAGCAGCTTCTCTACAGCCAGGCAATAGCCAAGACCGTTCGAGACGGCTGCCACATAGTCCATGCGGTCCACGTAGGGCGCAAATTGAACGTAGGTCCGGTTCTCACCGATCTTCTCAACGCCGCGATGGAGGTAGCCGATGACGCATTCCGTGCCAATCACCTTCTCTCCATCCAGCTTCAGGATCACGCGCAGCACGCCGTGTGTCGAAGGGTGCTGCGGCCCCATGTTGAGGACAAGTTCAGACGAGTCTAGGAAAGTCGATCCGGCCATCGCCCTACTGCCCGACTTCGATGCCCAGGTTCTCCTGAACCCACCGGCGATCTACGTCCAGAATGCTGTAATCCTTGCGCAGCGGATGTCCCTGCCACTCATCCGGCAGCAGGATCCGCTTCATGTTCGGGTGGCCGTCAAACTCGATGCCAAACATGTCGAAGACTTCGCGCTCCAGCCAGTCGGCAGCGAGATGAACGGAAGTTGCGCTCTTTGGCCTATAGCCGTCCGGGATCATCGTCTTCACGCGGATGCGCTCATTCCGGGAGTAGCTGTACAGGATGTAGATGAGGTCGAAGCGTTCCGCGCGTTTTGGATAGTCGACTGCGGTGATGTCCACGAGATAGTCGAAGTCTGCCTCCAGCTTCAAAAACTCGAGGACGGAATTGACTGCTTCGGGTCTGACGATCAGGAAGTTCTGCCCAAGATAGGAGGAAAACTCCGCGATTGAATCACCGAAGTGATTCTTCAACAGCTCGGTCAGGCTGCTCTCCCACGGCGTTGTCGCCATCACGGCCGGCGCTTTCGGAGCATGAGGCTTAGCGGCTGGCGTGGGGCTTGCAGCGGGAGGCTTGGGCGCAATGGCCTTGGCGTCGCCGGGAGTGCCGGCTACAGGCTCCGGCGAACTCTCGGGTTTCTGCTCGTCAGCCATCACACACCTGGAAAGAAACTACGAATATCATAACCCGAACGCCGATGTCAATTTTCCGAACACCGCGAAGGCCGTATCCATGCATCTCTCGCATCATCTAAGTTGCGTAAATTCTATTTCCTGCAAGTATTACAGATATAAAGGTTCGATTTGCTGATTCCGGCCTTTCGCTCCGAATAAAACCGTGCGGATATAATCGCACTTTGGAGGATTTACATCCGATAATGCTGCGCCGCCGTCTGGTAATTCTTTTGCTCGCCGCGTGGGTTTGCCCTGCGCAAGAGATTCCGCGACCCGAATATCCGCAACCGCAGTTCGAGCGGGAACAGTGGATGACATTGAACGGAACCTGGGAGTTCGACTTCGACGACAGGAACGTCGGTCTTGCCGAAAACTGGGGCTCCGGGCAGCGGAAGTTTCCCCGCAACATTCTCGTCCCCTACTGTTTTGAATCCCCAAAGAGCGGGATCGGAGATACCTCCTTCCACCCCTATGTCTGGTACCGCCGCAGCTTCAACCTGCCCCCCGCCTGGAAGGGACGGCGCATCCTGCTGCATTTCGGAGCTGTGGACTACCGTGCCGACGTATGGGTGAACGGGCGTCATGCCGGGCGGCACGACGGCGGCCACACACCGTTTCGCTTTGACATAACCGAACTCACACAGACCGGCGCAAATACAGTGGTCGTCCGGGCGGAAGACTATCCAACAGACCGGGCACTTCCGCGAGGCAAGCAGTATTGGGAGCCAAAGTCGCGCGGGATTTTTTATACGCGGACTACCGGGATCTGGCAGCCGGTCTGGATCGAAGCGGCGGGGGAAAGCTACCTGGAATCGGTACGGATCACGCCCTCCAACGAGGGGACAGTCACTTTCGAAGCACGAATCGCGCGGCCGCAACCGGACCTCGAGTTTCACGCGATCGTTCTGTCAGAGAAGGTGCAAGCGGGCTCCGGCTCCGGGCAGGTTGTCAATGGCCAGGCAGCGTCCGCAGCCTTTGTCAAGAATCCCCGGCTCTGGTCTCCGGCCTCACCGAATTTGTATGACGTGACGTTTGAGCTCAGAAAGGGGAGCGTTGTCCTGGATCGCGTCAAGTCATACTTCGGCTTCCGGTCGATCGCAATTCGTGGAAACCGCTTCCATTTGAACGACCGCCCCATCTACCTCAAGATGGTCCTCGATCAGGGGTACTGGCCGGATAGTCTTCTGACGCCCCCCAGCGACGAGGCAATCCAATACGACATCAGAATGACGAAGGAGATGGGCTTCAACGGAGCCCGGAAGCACCAGAAGATTGAAGACCCGCGCTACCTGTACTGGGCGGACAAGATGGGGCTGCTGGTCTCGTCGGAGATGGCGAATGCCTACCTGTTCGAGGACCAGTATCTCGAGCGGTTTACGCGGGAGTGGATCGAAGCCGTGCAGCGCGACTACAACCATCCGTCCGTGGTCATGTGGGTTCCGATCAACGAAAGCTGGGGTACGCCGAATCTGAACGATCCCCGTCAAAGGGCTCACCTTCGCGCCAATTACCTGCTCACCAAGTCTCTCGACCCAACGCGGCCCGTCATCGATAACGATGGCTGGGAACATACCGACATGACCGACCTCTTTGCCATCCACGACTATGCCCGGTCGGGCGAGGTCCTGCATGAGAAGTACAAGAACCTCGGCAAGCCGGGAGCGGGCGTGCCAGACAATGCCCGGCCAGCCTTGGCCCCGGGCTTCGCGTATAACAATACTCCCGTCGTTCTCTCCGAGTTCGGCGGCATTGCATACATCGCTCCAGGGTCGAAGGTGCCCGACGACGCGTGGGGCTATTCCGGCGTGGAGAAGACAGCCGAAGCAGCCATCAACCGCCTGCGCGGTCTTTATGAGGCAATCGCACGCATTCCGGCGTTCGCGGGCATCTGTTACACGCAGCTTACAGATGTGGAGCAAGAGATTAACGGTCTGCTCACTTACGATCGAAAGCCCAAGTTCGATCCGGAGATTCTGCGCAAGATCAACGGGCTGCTGCAGTAGCGTCTTTCCGTACAAAGAAGGAAAGAGCCAGGCCGGTCCAGGCGTCCTTGGCACAGGGGAGTTGTGTCTTGCGCCAGGAGATACCCCGTCCGGAACATCCTCAACCTCAGTTCCAACGCGACGATTGGGTCAATCTGAACGGCCTCTGGGAGTTTGAGTTTGACGACCACGATTGCGGCATCGATGAGAGCTGGCCGTCAAATGGGAGGCCTTTTTCTCACCGGATTCTGGTCCCCTACGCCTTTGAAAGCCCGAGAAGCGGGATAGGAGACCCAGGAATCCGCCCCCGGGTCTGGTACCGGCGATCGTTCACAGTGCCGCCAAACTGGACCCGCCGGATCCTCCTCCACTTCGGCGCCGTGGACTACCGGGCGAAGGCTTGGATCAACGGCTGGCTGGCAGGAGAGCATGAAGGAGGACATACCCCCTTCCGCTTTGATATCACTCCCTATGTAAAACCAGGCGAAAATACGCTGGTCGTCAGAGCCGAAGATCCACCCGACATCACGATTCCCAGGGGGAAGCAGTACTGGGAACCGGAATCCAAAGGAATCTTCTACTCCCGCACAACCGGCATCTGGCAGCCGGTGTGGCTCGAATCGGTCGGGGAAAGCTATCTGGACTGCGTGCGAATTTTCGCCCGCACAGACGGCGCGGTTTCTTTCCACGCTGGCATCTCGCGCCCGCGTCCGGGTCTCGAGTTCACGGCCACTGTGCGCTACGGCGACGAAGTGGTGGCAAGCGTCAGCGGTAGTACGCAAAACTCGGCTGTATCGGCGTCGGCTACCATCGCGAACCCGCGGCTCTGGTCGCCTGACGCGCCCGAGCTATATGACGTTGTCTTCGAACTTCGTCTCCAGGGTGTTCTGCTCGACCGTGTTCATTCCTACTTCGGCTTCCGGTCCGTCAGCGTGAGCGCCGGCCGCGTCCTGCTGAATGGCGACCCCATCTTCCTGAAGTTTGTCCTGGATCAAGGCTATTGGCCGGAATCGAATATGACGCCGCCCTCCGATGAGGCAATCCAATACGACGTCGGGATGACAAAGGCGCTTGGGTTCAACGGAGTTCGCAAGCATCAGAAGGTAGAAGACCCGCGCTACCTCTACTGGGCGGACAGGATGGGCCTCCTGGTTTCCGCCGAAATGGCGAACGCTTATGCATTCGACGATCAAACCGTCTCACGGCTCGCCCGGGAGTGGATTGCCGTCCTTGAGCGGGACTTCAATCATCCTTCGATCCTGATTTGGGCGCCCATCAACGAGTCGTGGGGCATCCCCGATCTTTCCGACCCAAGACAGATCGCACACCTGCGCACGATGTATCACCTCACCCATAGCCTGGATGGCACGAGGCTGGTCATCGACAACGATGGCTGGGAGCATTCCGAGCTGACGGACCTCTTCGCGATCCATGACTATTCGAGGAACGGCGACCTGCTCTACGAGCGCTTCCGGGACCTTGGACGGCCCGGAGTCCCGGTCCCGGCGTTCGCTGCCCCCGTCTGCGCGCCGGGATGTCTTTACAACGGCAGCCCGATCTACCTGTCTGAGTTCGGCGGAATCGCCTTCAATCCCGAGGGGTATGAGCTGCCTAGGGGATCGTGGGGATATTCCGGGATTGAACCGACGGCGGAGAGCGCGCTCGTAAGGCTGCGGGGCCTATACCAGGCGATCGCCCGCATCCCGAATCTGGCGGGTGTCTGCTACACGCAGTTGACGGACGTCGAACAGGAAATCAATGGCTTGCTGCTTTACAACAGGAAGCCGAAGTTCGCCCTGGCCGCCATTCGAGAGATCAACGACCTCGTCGGCTAAAAAAAATAAGCGGACCCGGCTGGCCCGGATCCGCTATGAAGCTGGGGGCTTGACCGTTTAGATAAAGAGCGGTGCGGCCACGAGCGTAATCGTGCTCAGCAGCTTGATCAGCACGTGCAGCGACGGGCCCGCCGTGTCCTTGAACGGATCGCCGACGGTGTCCCCCACCACCGATGCCTTGTGAGCCTCGGAGCCCTTGCCGCCATAGGCTCCCGCCTCGATGTACTTCTTGGCGTTATCCCACGCTCCCCCGCCGTTGTTCATCATGAGAGCCATCAGGATACCGCCGATCGTGGCCACCATCAGAAATGCAGCGACCGCCGCGGCCCCGACGGGCGTCGAAACGAATTCCGGCGACACGGCCTCGGCAGCGGCTCCGTTCGCCGCCGTGAAGTTCCGGTACAACACTCCGACAGCGACCGGCCCCAGCACGGGCAGAATGCCCGGCAGAACCATGGCCTTCAGCGCGCCCTTGGTGACAATGTCCACGCACTTCCCATAATCCGGATCCGAGGTGCCCGCCATGATACCTTTGTTTTCCCGGAACTGGCGGCGTACTTCTTCAATTACCGTCTGGGCCGCCTTGCCCACCGCACGAATTGCCAGGGCGCTGAACAGAAACACGAGCATGGCTCCCAGCAGAGCACCGGTAAAGACCGGAACATAGCCAATGTCGACCGTGAACGGGATGCTCGCAAGCGCCTCTTCCGGAAGGATTCCTCGCTGGTGGCCGAGGGCGATCTTGACTTCATCGATATAGGCGGAGAAGAGCAGGAACGCGGCGAGCGCGGCGCTGCCCACCGCATACCCTTTGGTCAGAGCCTTCGTGGTGTTGCCGACTGCATCGAGACGGTCCGTGCGCTCCCGGATCTCATCCGGCTGCCTTGACATCTCAATGATGCCGCCGGCGTTGTCCGTGATTGGGCCGAACGTATCCATCGCCAGGATATAAGCGGCCGTTGAGAGCATTCCCATGGTCGCAATCGCCGTTCCGTACAATCCCGCCGATTCCGGCGGAACGCCCGGAAGACCGGCAGCCTGGCCCAGGTAGTAGGAACCCAGGATCGCTGCCGTGATCACAAACACAGGGAGCGCCGTGCATTCCATCCCCACGGAGAGACCGGTGATGATCGTGGTCGCCGGTCCCGTCTTGCAGCTTTCGGCGATGACCTTCACTGGGCGGTATCTGTACTCGGTGTAGTACTGGGTGATGTAAACGAAAAGAAAACTCGTGACGATGCCGATGACGCCCGCGGCGAAAAGCATCAGGTTGCCATCCAGCAGAAGGTGTACCGCTGCATAGAAGCCCGCCAGCGCCAGAACCGTCGTGACGTAGTAGCCGCGGTTCAGGGCGTGCATCGGATCTTCGTCCTCCCTGGCTTTCACCACCATGACGCCGGCAATCGACGCGATCAAGCCGAAAGCCCGCGCAACCAGCGGGAAGATGACTCCGAGCATGCCAAATACCGGATAGAGGGATACGCCGAGAATCATCGCGCCGATGTTCTCTGCCGCCGTCGATTCAAACAGGTCCGCTCCGCGGCCGGCGCAGTCGCCGACGTTGTCTCCTACAAGGTCCGCGATCACCGCCGGATTCCTCGGATCGTCTTCGGGAATCCCCGCTTCGACCTTGCCCACCAGATCAGCGCCCACATCGGCTGCCTTCGTGTAGATCCCGCCGCCTAGCTGTGCGAATAACGCAACAAAGCTGGCCCCAAAGCCAAACGCAACGATCTGAGAGGGAACGCCTCGCGGATCCTCCAGGCCGCCGAAGAACCAAAACAGGACACCGACGCCGAGAAGCGAAAGCGCGACAACGCTTAGCCCCGTAACCGCCCCGCCTCGCAGCGCAATCTGCAGCGCCCGGTTCAAACTGGAGCGGGCCGCCGAGGCGACGCGAATGTTGGTTCGGATCGAAACCCACATTCCGCAGAATCCTGCAAGGAGCGAGCACAGAGATCCGAGCACAAAGGAGATCGTCATTCGCACCGCGAGAGTCGTGTCATTCTTGGCCAAGAGGTAGCCTGCGTAGATTACCAGGGCAAGCACAATTGCAAGGCTGACGATGGTGCGGTTTTGACGCCGCAAAAACGCTTCGGCGCCTTCCTTGATGGCATTTGAAATGCGCTGCATCTCAGAAGTGCCCGAGTCCTGGGTAATTACATACCTCGAAAACAGAACCGCTACGAGCAGCGACAGGATGCTGATCGCGAGGACGAGTACAAGATAGGTTCCGCCGGCGCTCGCCTCCGTAGCCTGCAGCATCAGCGCGAATGGATGCGGCTCAAGGTGCATTAAGCGTGTCCTCCCCGTCGGTCGGATTCGAAAAAACACTCAGCCGGGAGGGTTGTCCCGGCTGGCGAATTTCTTAATTTGGGATCTGAAATTACTGAATCACATCCCTACAAGAATAACGATATCTCAGGAAACGCTGATAAGCAATGAGATACAGCGCCGTCCCAGTGGACTCCAAGTGCACGCTAAATGTTTCAGAAGATGCATCTGGCGGCACAGACCGGGCGCTCGGGCAACACCTGTAACGAAACGGCGGTTTCTTTCTCCCGCGCAAGCATCAGGAAATTCCTCCCCGTCTGCTTGCTCCGCATGTCTACTTGCCAAAGATGAGCATCCGGCAGGCGATCACGATCAGGAACGTGGCATAAATGCGCCGGATGACGACTGGCGGGAGCCCGATTACGATTTTGGCGCCCACAACCGCGCCGAAGAACAGACCGGCTGCGATCAGAGCCGCATACTTGATGTTGATGTAGCCGCCCTTGTAGTACTCCGCTGCTCCCAGTAAGCCAACCGGAGGAATCAACGCTGCAAGGCTGGTCCCGATTGCCTCCAGCTCTTTCATTTTCATCAAGTAGAGCAGTGCGGGCACGATGATCAGTCCTCCGCCGATTCCGAACATGCCCGCAAAGACGCCCGCAGCGAGCCCGATGGCAAGAAGTTGCAGATAGATCATGTGGCCAAAGTAGCAGAAACCGTGCTCAGAGGCGCGCCTTCCCTCCTCGAATCGGGATCGGGCACACGCTACTGCTTGCGCAGGTGTTTGTCGAGGAAATCCGCGGTTGCCTGCAGCGCCCGCAGCCAGCTCCGGTGCAGCAGGAAACCATGAACCTCATCCGGGAAAATCATCTGCTCGAATTCCACGCCCTGCTTTCGCAGCTCCTCTGCAAGCGTGACCGTCTCACTAAAAGGGACATTGCGATCGTCGTCACCATGGATCAGCAGCACCGGCGAACGCCAGCCCTTAACGGAAGACATGGGTGAGCTTTCAAAGGCCAGCCGCGCGGCAGCTTCGTGCTCGCGCGGATCATAGGACGGGAAGAAGTTGCGCATCACCACGTTCCAGTCGTGTACGCCATGGAT
>JADGHK010000746.1 GCA_019686145.1 Bryobacteraceae bacterium
GCTTGGCGCAACGATCACTGCTTTGGACCTGCTCAGTCATGATGTCATGCGCGTGCGCCTCCGTTGCGACGCGCCGCTCGAATTCCGCGCCGGGCAGTATATAACGATCGTGCGTGAAGGAGGGCTCGCGCGTAGCTATTCGATCGCCAGTTTGCCGGACGAATCCGACCTGGAGCTGCATGTCCGCAAGATTGCCGGGGGCAAAATGAGCGGCTGGCTCCACGATGTCGCGAAGGTGGGCGACCGGGTGTCTATTCGCGGACCATCCGGCGAATGCTTCTACGTGCCGGGCAAAGAAGACCAGCCGATGCTGCTGGTGGGCACCGGAACCGGTCTGGCGCCTCTATACGGAGTTCTGCGCGACGCGCTGCGGCACGGCCATCACGGACCGATCCACCTGTTTCACGGCGCGCTGCATAAGAACGGCCTTTATCTGGTTGAGGAACTGCGCCGGCTGGCCGGAATGCACAGGCATGTTGCCTATACACCAACAGTCCTTAATGGCAGCGAATCGGACGGCCTGGCCGTTGGCCCGATCGATCAGGTTGTCCTCAAACGCTTCCCGAAGCTGAATGGGTGGCGCGGATACATCTGCGGAGATCCGGCGCTGGTTCAGTCGCTGAAGAAGAAGCTGTTTCTCTCCGGCATGGCTTCGCGCGATATCTACTCGGACGCGTTCCTGCCCTCTGCGCAAACGCCCTGACTGGTGCTGTAATAGAAGCAAGGTGCAATTAACCCTTCGCTCCGACTACGCGCTTCGTGTGCTCGTCTACCTGAGCACGCATCCAGACCGGATTGTCACGACCCAGGAAATCAGCAGCGCCTATGGAATTTCCAAGCATCATCTCGTGCGAGTGATTCAGACACTCGCCGAGCAGCAGCATGTGAAGATCTACCCTGGGCGGTCAGGCGGCGTCAAACTTGCACGCGAGCCACATAAGATTCGATTGGGTGATGTGCTCCAGGCCGCTGAACCGAACCTCCGGCTTGTCGAATGTTTTGACAAGCGAACGAACACCTGCCCCATCTCTTCGGTCTGCGCCCTGAAAGGGATTCTGAACGAAGGGCTGGTCGCCTTCGTGAATACTCTGAACCGCTATACCATCGCGGACGTGATCCAGAGCAGTAATCAGCGCAAACTGGCCAATATCTTTGCGACCGTCACGTGGCAGACACGGTAATTACGCGACTGCCGTCACGCGATCGCTTCAGTGAGCACCCGGCCTCCGATATCGGTCAGCCGCTTAAAGCGGCCGGCATGAAGTACGGTTAAGCGGTTCTGATCCAGGCCGAGGAGGTGGAGCAGGGTTGCGTGCACATCGCGGATAGGGATCACCTCGCCGGCTGCCCGGACGGAAAAGTCATCCGTTTCGCCGACCGTCGCGCCCGCCTTCACGCCGCCTCCCGCCATCCATACGACGAGCCCGTATTGGTTGTGGTCCCGCCCCGGTTTGGCCGTCGTCAGGTTATTGTCGAAAGGCGTCCGTCCCATCTCAGAGGCCCAGACCACCAGGGTCTGATCCAGCAGGCCTCTGGACTTCAAGTCCTTGAGAAGGCCGGCTACGGGCCGGTCGACCTCCTGGCAGTGCACGGGAAGCCGCTCCTGGATCGCGCCGTGATCGTCCCAGCGGTCAGGGCCCGCCCCGTGCAGAAGCTTCACGAACCGGACGCCTCGCTCCACCATGCGGCGGGCCAGCAGACACTGCCTTCCGAACGGTTCCGTGACGGGATCGTCCAGGCCGTAGAGCTTTTTCGTTGCCTCGGACTCTCCGGACAGATCCACGAGCTCGGGCGCCTGCGACTGCATGCGAAACGCCAGCTCGAATGAAGCGATGCGGGCTTCGAGTTCGCTTGTGCTGGTGCGATCGGCCATGTGCCGCTCATTCATCCAGCGGAGCAGATCGAGCTCCTTCCGCTGCTCGGATTCCGTGACTCCCGGACGGCGGTTGAGATCCACGATCGGCGTTGATCCGTTACGGAACAGAGTGCCCTGGAAGGCGGCCGGAAGGAATCCGCTGCCCCAGACGCCAGCGCCGCCGATCGTCGCGCCGCGCCGGTCGCCCATAACGATGAAACCGGGCAAATCTTTGTTCTCGCTGCCCAGGCCGTAGACAACCCAAGCGCCGATCGATGCCGAACCCGGGAACTGACTGCCCGTGAGCGTGTGGTATACAGC
>JADGHK010000747.1 GCA_019686145.1 Bryobacteraceae bacterium
TTTTTTTATCGAGACCCGCGGCTAGAGCATTCCTAAGAGCGCATTGACCAGAATCGAGAAAAGACCTATAGGAATCATATACTTCCAGCCAATGTTCATGAGCTGGTCGTAGCGGAACCGCGGAAACGTCCCGCGCAGCCAGATCAGGATGTAAACCAGGACGGTAATTTTGAAGAGGAACCAGAAGATGCCGATCACGGCGCGGTTCACGGCCGGTATCGCAAACAGCCCTCCCACTCCGAGGAGCAGCACGCCGACAATCTGAAGCCCTACGCTTTGAGCTTTGCTCTTTAAGCGGGCCGCAAGCGGAAAGCAGATCCCGCCAGAAAAAAGGAAGAGTCCCACAGGGGTCACATAATTGAGCCCTTCCAGCCACGCAAGGCCAGGAAACGGACGCAGCCATCCGCCCCAGAACAGCGTCACTGCCACGCCGCTCACCACCACGATGTTCGCGTATTCCGCAAGGAAGTAGAGTGCCCATCGGAAGCCGCTGTACTCAGTGTGGAATCCGGCGACGAGTTCGGACTCGGCTTCCGGCAGGTCGAATGGCGCCCGATTCGTCTCAGCGATCGCTGAAATGAGGAAAACCATGAAGGGCACGACCATGAAGCCGTAGTTGTCAAAGACAAACCAGATGCCCCGTTCCTGCTGCGCTTTCACGATTCCGACCAGGCTCAGGGTCCCGGCCGTCATTACGCCGGAGACGAGGGCCAAAGCAAGAGCGATTTCGTAGCTCACGAGCTGTGCGGCGCTGCGGAGTGCGCCCAGCAGGGGATAGTGGCTGTTCGAGGCCCATCCGCCAAGGATAATTCCCAGAATGCCGACAGCCGACGTCGCAGAGATCACCAGCAGACCCACGTTGACGTCCGCAATGTACAGCCAGGGCGTGAAGGGGATCACGGTGAATGCAGTCAAGGCGGTGACCGTCGAGATCACAGGGGCCATCCAGAACAGCCATTTATCCGCGCCCGCTGGAATGATGTCTTCCTTGATGAGCAGCTTCAAGGCATCCGCGATCGGCTGAAGCAGACCGTGAGGGCCAACACGCATCGGCCCCAGACGCACCTGGATATCGGCAAGGACCTTCCGCTCGAGCAGCACAAGGTACCCTGCGATCAACGGGAAGACGCCGATGATCGCCAGCGTCAGAACCAGCGGGATGAAGAGCGGATGTCGAAAGATGGGTTCCATCGAAATCACCACCGCGCAAGCCACAAGAACGGTTCGGGATAAACGCCGATCGCCACGGTCAAAGCCCCGGTGACGGCGAGCGCAAGACGGAGGCCATAGCTGGTTGCAAGGGGCGCCTCTTCGGCCGGATCGCCAACAAACATGCTGCGCACCAGGCGGAAGTAATAGTAAAGGGACACGGCGACATAGAGCGTCGCTACGACCGCCAGGACGTAATGACCGGTCTGGATGAGGGCCAGGAAGATAAAGTACTTTCCGATGAAGCCCGCCGTGGGCGGAATGCCTGCGAGAGAGAGGAGAAAGATCAGCATGAGAACCGCATAGCCCGGGCTCTTGTGTATCAAACCGGAGAGATCGTCGATATCCTCTCCCATCAGTTCGTGCCGTCTCAGCGCCACGATGACGAGAAACGCGCCCAGGGTCATGAACGTGTAGACCAGAATGTAGACGCCCACGCCCATGATTCCCGTCTCGTTTCCCGCAATGAGGCCAAGCAGAATATAACCGGCGTGCGAAATGGAGCTGTAGGCCAGCAGGCGTTTGACGTTGCTCTGGCTGATGGCCGCCAGATTACCAACCGTCATACTGAGAACGGCGATCGCAATGAGAATTGGTTCCCACACTTCCCTGAGAGTCGCCATCGGTCCGAGGAAGATCCGCAAGAGAAACGCGAAGGACGCCGCTTTCGAGCCGACAGAAAGGTAAGCCGTCACGGTCGTTGGCGCGCCTTCATATACATCGGGCGCCCACATGTGAAATGGAACGGCGGATACCTTGAACAGAAGGCCTACTGCCGTCGTCGTCAGCGCCAGCAAAACGATCGGGTCCCAGGGATTCCGAACCGCGATGGCCGCGCCGACCGCCCGCAAGTCCGTCGACCCGGCTATGCCGTACAGCAGCGAGAAGCCGTAGGCAAGAATGCCGCTCGAGAAGGCTCCCAGCAGCAGATACTTCATCGCCGCTTCATTGGATCGCTTCTCGCC
>JADGHK010000748.1 GCA_019686145.1 Bryobacteraceae bacterium
GAGGAGGATAACAAAGCGTGGGAGTATCTGCTGCGGGCCCGCGAAACATACCAGCGCGTAGTGAATGGACCCGAGGGGACCTCGCTCAGCGAGGAGGCGAAGAAGCTCGCGTTCGAGGAGCTTCTGATTGCCGAAGGAAGCGACTGGAACTGGTGGTATGGTCCGGAGCACGATTCGGCCAACCGGCCAGAGTTCGACCAGCTTTACCGCGCACACTTAGCCAATGTCTATCGGGTCCTCGGACTGGCGCCGCCCGATGAGCTGTCACGCCCAATTCTGCGGGTTGCGGTCACGGAAGTTCATGAGGCGCCGACCGGGCCGATTCTGCCCACGATCGATGGAGAAGTCACGTCCTACTTTGAGTGGATGGGCGCGGGCAGTTACCGGGTCGACGGGCGAAGCGGGGCAATGCACGGCCAGAGGTTCCTGATCCGGGAGCTGCACTACGGCACCGATGGCAAGAATCTGTATTTGCGCCTGGACTTCGAGCCAGGCTTCTCCACTGCACGCAGCGGCATGGAGGCCCGCTTCATCTTGCGGCCGCACGATCCGAACAATCCGGAGCAGCGTGTGGTGCGGGTCGTCTTCGCCAACAACGGCGTCGCCTGTAGCGATGACCCAGGCTGTCAGTTCGCCTTTCACCGGATCCTCGAAGGGAAGCTGCCCCTTGGAAGCCTCTCTGCTCCTGCCAATGCAACCGTTCGCCTGCAGATCTCCATTTGGCAGGACGGCTTGCCCATGGATGCTCTGCCATCGCAGGGGTGGATCGAAGTATCGACCGCAGAGCCGGTGGATTGGCCTCTCTGAACGATACCACCAAGGCTGACAACGGACCCCGCCGGGCATCCGTCTCCCTCTCGAATTCATTGCCGTAGTACGATACTCGGGGAACGGGCGCGCGCCAAGCGCCCCGATCGAGAAAGGTCAGAGGTCATGAACCCGGCTTCCCTTCGCTTCGCATTGCTGTTTCTGCTGGCGGCGTTTGCCGAGATCCTGGTTGCGCAGACAGTGCTTGCGCAGACACTGGTGCTGGAGGGGACCCGAGGTCCCGGCAAGGGCAAGCACATCGTGCTGGTAAGCGGCGACGAAGAGTACCGTTCCGAAGAGGCCCTGCCGCAGTTAGCCAAAATCCTTTCGACGCACCATGGCTTCAAATGCACCGTGCTGTTCGCCATTGATCGGAATGACGGCACGATTAATCCCAACCAGCGTGACAATATTCCGGGGGCCGAAGCTCTCGACACTGCCGACCTGATGATTCTGTTTACTCGATGGCGGGACCTTCCGGACGAGCAGATGAAGCACTTCGTCGACTATATCGAGTCCGGCAAGCCGATCATCGGTATGCGGACAGCGACGCACGCCTTCGACCTCAAGACCAGCAAGACCTATCAGCGCTACACATGGAACAGCAAGGAATGGGACGGCGGATTCGGCCGCCAGGTGCTGGGAGAAACGTGGGTCAAGCATCACGGTCAGCATGGCAAGCAAAGCACGAGAGGGCGGATTGTCAAAGGGCAGGAGAAGCACCCGATCCTCCGCGGCATCCGGGATGGCGAGATCTGGGGGCCCACGGACGTCTACGAAGTCGCGATGCCGCTGCCCGGCGACAGCCAGCCCCTGCTTCTCGGGCAGGTGCTTGCCGGGATGCAGCCGTCGGATTCGCCGGTCGAGGGACCACAAAACGACCCGATGCGCCCGGTCGCGTGGGTCAAGACCTATACAGGAGCGCAAGGGAAGAAGGCGCGGATCTTTACGACTACGATGGGGTCCTCGCAGGATCTGGAGAATGAAGGCTTCCGCCGCCTTCTGGTAAACGCCGCGTATTGGGCGCTAGGGATGGAGCAGAAGATAGCCTCGAAGAGTAAGGTGGACCTGGTCGGCGATTACCGGGCGACACCGTTCAAGTTTGGCGGCTTCCGGAAAGGCATTAAGCCCGCCGACCTTGCGCATTAGCGTTCGCGGAACCGATTCATGTGGAATCTCCTACGGCACGCCTTGCTCAGGCGCTGCGTTCGCTCAGGCGCAACAGAAAGTTTGCCATCCTGGTAGTCGCCATCCTCAGCGTGGGAATCGGCCCTAATACTGCAATCTTCAGCCTGATCGACCGCGTGCTTCCGCGCCGCCAGTCACGAATCTGAGCGCCCGGTTGTGGCGGAGGCACTTCCATG
>JADGHK010000749.1 GCA_019686145.1 Bryobacteraceae bacterium
TCAGCATTTTGCATCGGGTCAGTGATCCCGACGAGTACGGCCAGTTCGACTTGCTGGTGGTGGAAGAGGGTCTGCCGCTCGAAACCTCGAATTCTTTCGCCTTCTATCAGGATGATCCGGTCAGAACCGTCCGGGAAATTCTGGACGAACGCAATGACCTCAGCCTGTCCCTTGCCCGGCGTTTTCCCCCGTTCCGTCAAGAGGTGACATCGCGCGTGATTTCGGCGGTCTCGAAGGAGAATGCGATGCTTTCTCTGGCGACGGCCCTTCCGAATATCGTGCCCGGCCTGTCCCTGCCCTGGGCGGCCGGAGAGTTCGCCTCCGACACCACGGTCCTGACGGCCAATCAGATTCGAATGGCGTTTCTCTTGAGCGCCGCAAGTGATCGTGATATTGGTTTCCGGGAGCAGAGGACTGAGATTGCTTCGCTGATTGCTGGAGCATTCGGCTGGCGTGCTGTCGCGCGTCAGCTTGCCGGAAAGATTCCGCTCGGCGGAGGACTGATTCCTAAAGCGGCGATCGCATACGCGGGAACCTGGGTTGCCGGTATTTCTCTCGACCGACTGTACCGCATCGGCTATCACTTGACTCGAGCCGAACGGCGCGCAGCGTACGAGGAAGCCTACGAACGCGGAAGGCAAGTCGCTGCGGCGATGATGGACGCGTTCCGGCAGAGATTGCCGTAGGCTGCTTCCGGAGAATTTATCTTCCACATCTCGAGATCTCGAGCGGCGAAACGCCTCAGACGGTTATCACGTCTTGTTAAAATCTTGTACGGATTCTAAATACTTGGGGAGCAGACCATGAAAGCACGCATCGCGGCCGTTGCTTTGACTCTAAGCGTCGTCGCTCTTGCAGACACGCTAACCAAGAAAGACGGATCGACAGTAGACGGTACTTTTTTAGGAGGCGATTCGCGGCAGGTTCGCATGCTTGTAGGAGAAAGCGTGCAATCTTTTGCCATCAGCGACATCGCCAGCATCCGCTTCGGCACGTCTTCCACGACGACATCGGCCTCAACGGCGTCGTCGTCCACATCCACGTCGACGGCCACGCGAGCTTCTTCCAAAAGCACAGGCGGCAATATCCTCCGCCCCACGCCCGACGCCAGCACCACTTCCCCAGCTACCACTGCATCGGCCAAGACCGGTGTAGAGATTCCGAGCGGGACAGCGGTTGTGGTTCGGATGATTGACGACGTTAACTCAGAGCGCGATCAGGTAGGTCAAACCTTCCGGGCAAGTCTCGATGAACCGATCATGGTCGACGGCGAAACAGTCGTGCCTCGCGGGGTTGATGTCGTGGTGAAGCTTGTAGACGACAAAGAATCGGGCCGGTTGTCCGGACGAACGGAGCTGACACTCGACCTGGTGTCGATGGTTGTGAACGGCAGGACGATCGACATCGACACGGCAGCCGTGACACAAGCCAGTGAATCGAGAACAAAGCAGACAGCGACCCGAGCGGGCGCCGGAGCCGCGATCGGGGCCATTATCGGCGCAATTGCCGGTGGCGGTAAGGGAGCCGCGATCGGTGCTGCCACCGGTGCAGGCGCAGGCACCGCGGTGCAGGTCCTGACCAAGGGACAGCGCGTGAATATCCCGTCGGAGACGCGCCTCCAGTTCACGTTGCAGCAGCCCGTTAAACTATGAGCCGTGCTCTTCTGGCGTTGTTTGCGGCAGCCACTGGCGTCTCGATTGCGCAGCAGCAGCGGGCCGTAGAGGGGAATCCCTCATCGCGTATCCGTGTCATCATTTACGAGGATCTGCAATGCCCGGATTGCGCGAGATTCCGCACGATGATGGATCAGACATTGCTTCCGCGCTTCGGAGGCGAAGTCGCCTTCGAGCATCGGGATTTCCCGCTCGCACGGCATCTCTGGGCCAAGCGCGCCGCAGCAACGGCGCGATTCTTCGACGAGCAGAATCCGAAGCTGGGTGTCGAGTTTCGCAGAGCAACGCTTGCGAACATCGCCAACATCAGCGAAGCAACCTTTGACCAGCACGTGGAAAGCTTCGCGAGAAGGCATGCTGTCGACGCTGCTGCGGCGAAGGCGGCACAGCGTGACCCCCGGCTCGTCAAGCTGGTAGAGCAGGACCTCGAAGAAGGCGTCGCGCGCGGCATCGCCCGCACGCCGACCGTGCTCGTGGACGGACAGCCCTTTGTGGAA
>JADGHK010000750.1 GCA_019686145.1 Bryobacteraceae bacterium
CTTCCTTCCGCACTTCGACTGGCGATCCTCGCATGCGGCCGGACCTCGCCAACGAGCGGCCGGATATAGTCCAGATAAGCGGGCGTTACGTCGCAACCATCCGCCGAGATCCATTCCAGCGGGAACAAACGCTCCCGGCGCGCAACCTGCTCAAGCGGAACAAGGAACGTCGAGCTCCGGTATGGATGATCCGAATCGCGGCGAATTGCCACCATGTAGCCGGAGTTGCCTTGAACCGCAGCCCTTACCGCGCTCTTTCCGCACTCGAATGCTTCCGCACGATCGATTTCAGAGACAAGCAGCGCACAGGAGCGTCCTAACAGACCGGGCTTCTCAGCGCGCGCACGCAGTCCGGTCCGGGCGGAAATCAGACGTGCGAGACTGTGCCCCAGGTTGGATGGCAGACGGTGGACGGGGCTGTCGGCTCGGTCCACATCGGGGCCGAACGGCTCGCCCCGGTCGTTCAACTGCCCTTCACAAGCGACCAGGACAACGCGTCCCAGCATTCGGTACACTGCCTCGACCTGGGCCATCAGCGTATCTTCGTTGATCGGTCTTTCGGGAAAGTAGATGAGATGCGGCGCGTCGTCTTCGTAATGCCGGGCCAGCGCCGTGGACGCAGCCACCCATCCGGCGTTCCGTCCCAACGATTCGACAACGCATACGGGCGACGGCAGGGACCGGTTGTCTTCGCCGATATCCCGAACAGCATGCGCAAAGAAGCGGGCGCAAGAGGCGTGCCCCGGCGAATGGTCCGTGACGCTCAGGTCATTGTCGATGGTCTTGGGAATTCCTATGACGCTCAGCTCGTATCCCCGCTCCACCGCCAGCCGGTGAACCTGCATGGCAGTCTCCATCGACCCGTTTCCGCCCGTGTAGAAAAAGAAGCGTACGTTGTAACGCTCGAACAGGCGGAACAACTGCTCGAATCCCTCGTCACGGATCTCCAGCCTGCTGCTTCCCAGAGCGGAACCTGGCGCGGTACGCAATGCATCGACAATATCCTCGTCGAGCGCGCTGAGGTCGATCAGGTCGTCCGACAGCAGGCCGCGAACGCCGAACCGGGCGCCCAGGAGATTCGTAATCTGGCGCTCGCGCCGGCTTTGTTCGATCGCTCCTGCAAGACTGGCATTAATAACGGCCGTCGGACCGCCGCCGTGAGCAATCAGGGCGGTCCCACGGAGATCAGACATTCGCTACAGCTCCCTTCCGATTTCTTACGAAAAGCATGACAACGGACGTCGCCACGAGCGGGATCAGACTGGCCGCTACCAGAACGGGTTCAAACGAATAGCGGTCTGAGATCCGGCCGATCAGGAATGTGGCCAGCATCGTTCCGGCGCCACTCAGAGCCCCTCCGAGCCCGCTCACCGACGCAACCGCATTCCCAGGATAGATGTCGGCCGGCAGCGTCAGGGCCATCGTCGACCAGGCTGCATAACAGCACGTCGCCAGGCTGAAGAGCCCGGTGAGAACCAGCAAATTCGAAGTGAATATAGCAAGGCCAATGGCCGTCATCCCCAATCCGGTCACGCCAATTATTGCCTTTCGCGCAGTGACGGGATCCCAACCGCGGCCGACAAGCAAGCTGGAGATTCCGCCGCCGAGGAAGTTGCCTGCGTCCGCGGCAATGAACGGAATCCAGAAGGCAAGAACCCCTTCCTCCAGGCGGATTTGCTTCGAAACGAGGTAAATGGCAAACCAGTCGGTAACGAAGAACCAGACAGGATCGGTGAGCGTCCGGCCTAGCATGATGCCCCAGGTGTCGCTTCGCCGAAGCAGTTGCCCTAACGGTGCGGGCCAATTGGCGGCAGTTGCGTCTTTCGTCGCAGCCGGAACTGGCGCTCTGCCAGCGACCTGCCGCCAGCAGAGGATCCAGAGGAAACCCAGGATTCCCGGGATTGCAAGGGCTGCGCGCCAGCTCCCCGTGAACTGCAGCAAACCGAGGACGATGAAGGGAGCGGCTGCGGCGCCGACCGCGGATCCGCTGTCGTAAATCGCAACGCCCAAGGCTCGCTCCCTCGGTGGAAACCGCTCGGCGACCACTTTTGCGGCACCCGGCCAGTTGCCTGCTTCCCCGATACCCAGGAGAAACCGGAAGCTGCAAAGCGACCACAACCCTTGAGCCAGAGGTGTCAGGACCGCCACGGCCGAGTACCAGAACACGGA
>JADGHK010000751.1 GCA_019686145.1 Bryobacteraceae bacterium
GTCGCAGTAACCCCACCCATAGACGAACAGGTTCTTGTGGGCATCCAGGACATACTGCTCACGCCCATACTCGCCCTCATACGCCTGGATCATCCCGCCAACGGCCATCCGGCAGTACAGCCGGAGCCATTCAAAGAAAGCCTTTCCCTTCGCTGTTTCGGTGGCGTTCTCCAGGCCTTCGATCCGCATCACATCAGCAACCCAGGAACGAAGGTCGGTCGCGCGCGGCCAGCGTTCACTGATGACCAGCGGGCCCGAAGGAACACGCGGTTGGGCGGAGAGAGCGCCGGCTGCCACGAGGGCGACGGCGAAAGACAATACAGTCCGTACAGACATTTTCAATCTCCTGCTGTTGCGCGCTGCTGTCCGGCGTATCACTTGGCCGGCGACCGGCGCTGAACGTTCTTTCTCAGGTCGAGCTTGTGCAGGTGCCGGGAGTGCAGCTGAAACGCCTGGTAGAGCTTTTCCTTCCCGTAGCGGACGTCCGGGGTATAGTGATACGACCACGTTTCGTTTTCGAGAAGAACAGGAATGCTTGCAGCCCGGGCTCCGGCGTCAGTCAGGCGAATCAGGCTTGTGCGCTCCTTTGCGCCCGTCCACTCAAGCTGTTTCCCCTCCTCGATATCCGCTACCTCTGTAATCAACTCCGCGGGACCGTGCACCTTTGTCCGGTACCAGTTGTTCTTGTCGAAAGGATCCATTCCCTGGCGCATCTGCACCCAGATCGTCGCTTCTTCGCCGGGTTCTAGAATCCCGTTCCCGTTACCGCGCCCTTCCGTCACTGTGCGCTTGATCGATCCGCCGCCGCCCTGATTTCCTTTCTGGCGGAAGACGGAGAATGTCACTGTCCGGCCGTCCAGAATCTCAAAGGCAAGCGGCTCTTCGATGCGTTCAGGGGCTATCAGGATCGGAATTGTTTGCGTTGTCGAGTGCCATCCGTCGTACGTGATTGCGAGCGTCAGGGAGGCTGGAGCAAAGAATCCGCCGCCGCTCGTCAGTTTCACTCGCATTTGCGCGGAGAGGTCTTGCAACGTGCCTGAAGCGATTTCGGGCAGTTCCGCCGCGCCCGATCTTACCTCTACGGTGGGGTAGGCCGATGTCAATCTCACCTTTACGCCGTGCATCGGAACGCCGCGAGGGTTGTAAATGCGGATCGGTAACTGAATTTCCCTGGCTGGCGGCAGGCGAAGAACGTCGCGAGCCGTCACCGGAAGCAGGACCGGCTTTTCAGCTCCGGTGCCAGGCCCGACAAAGCTGATCTGGTGGCCTTCGCCATCCGTCACGATTGCGAGCCGGCCTGCCGGGTCCGCCGAAACCTCGCCGCGCGTCGTCTTGCCGGTGGTCAGGTTGTAGTCGATGATGCCGTATTGCGCTCCGGCCTTATAAAGCGGCGCAGTTCGAATCGTGATGCGGCGCATAACGGCGGGGCCGTCCGGCACCCACCTGCGTGTCGTCACACGAAAGCCGCCTTGTTCGACGTCCGTGAGGTAGGTGATTCCTGGTCCCTCGCCGGCGGATTCCACGTCGTAGCCCCATACCGAAAAACTGCGGTAGGGATTCGAATGGCTCCAGGTTTGCGGAACATTATTCAGGGCCGGATTCGCAAAGGCTCGCTTGTGGAACTCGAAGGTCTCTTCAATGGAGGTCGCCCAATGCCGGTGGTACTCGTCCTGGCGAAACTCGAAGTCCACGTTGCTGCGCGCATACGCCTCGCGAGTTTCCTCATGGTACTGGCTAATGTAGTCTCCGCTTGCCCGGACGAGCCGCACCATCGTTTGAAGGTGATTGGCGACGTGATCCTTCGGCCGCCACAGGACTCGTGCGCCTTTGTCACCCGCGTAAAATTCCGGTCCCGGGTTGAATGCGGAGGCGCTGCCGATGAAATCCGGAAACCTGGCGCTCAGCCACAGACTCATAAAGCCGCCCATGCTGAGGCCGGAGGTTGCGCGGTGGCGCCGGTCCGTCAACGTTCGGCAGGTGGAATCGATGTGGGCGACGAGTTCCTTGAAGTATGCACCAAAGTCATAATCACCACCCTCGATGCGGACATCCCAGGGTGACCCGCCGTAAAACCCCGTGTAGTCTCGCGCGACATAGCCATCTACCGCAACCACAATGACGTCGTTGGCCTGTACAAAGCGCACGATCTTAGGGACGGTATCCTGTCC
>JADGHK010000752.1 GCA_019686145.1 Bryobacteraceae bacterium
TTTCCGTAGACCGGATCCGTCGCGAAGTAAATACAGCCCATGTAGCCACGGCGCACCGCCGTTGCTGTCCATGGGCGGTTTCGTGCGTGATTTGTGAGGAAGACCGGGAAAGGCCCCTTGCCGGGCGGAATCAGCAACTGCAGACGAAGTCTGGCGCGATGATTGGGGCCGAATTCGAGGAGAACGTCCTGTACCGTGACCTCGCCTTCTTTCCGCTCCTTCACGACTGTGGCCCGCAGGTTGTCAGGAGCGGGAGGAAATGTTCCAAAAACCCACTGCTCAAACAGCGAGCGAATCTCCTGCCGGCGGCGCGCCCATTCTGCCGCGTTTGTAATCCGCTTTCCGGCTGAATCGACGAGGGGGTCCGGAAGAAATGGATTCGAAGGAAGCGCCTCGAAATCAGGCGGGAGCTCCCGGGTTCGCTCCTGCCACTGCTCCCAGGTTCGGTCCAGCAGGTTCATCCGGCCGGTCACAGATCTGCGGGGAGGCGTTGTCGACGGCAGAACCCGCATCAGCATTTCGAGGTCTGCGCGGCGGCGGGCATCCGGCGATTGTCCGGCGGCGCCAGCCACGAGTAGAGCAACAGGCAGAAAATATCGGAATCGCTTCACAACCGCTCCATTAGTTGGATCAGGTGGTCAATGTCGAACCGGCCCGAACGGTGGGTTCCCGGGTTATAGAAACCGGATCCGAGTCACCAGCCGGTTGATCTCGGTCACAAAGCGGCAGCAGAGAGCGTAGAGTGCGCCTGGCGCGGGCTCGCTCCATCCGCCCATCGTCCTGTTCGGCGAGACGGCCAAAACGCTCCGTCAGGCGCCGCAGCCGGTCTTCCAGCATGCTTATGCTCTCTCTTCTTAGAGCTTTAGCCGCTAGGGTACCAAATTCCGGTGGTCTTCCGGCCGTCATATAGCGAGGACAATTCATTCGGGTAGAATAGAGGATCGTAACCGGACCTGTCTCCGCGACGCCTTCTTAGTGATGCTCCCAGAATGTAGTACCAGTGCGCTGCCTGGAGACTTAGCTGGCGTCCGGTTCAGGATATTGAATATGAAAGCGTTTTACGCTGCTCTCCTTCTGACAGGTACATGCTTGATCGTCGGCTGCGGCCGTCAAAATCCTGAACATGCCCGCAAGGATTCGGGTCCGGTAGAAGTGCAGGTTGCGCCAGTGGTCTCGCGAGAAGTGCGGCGCGTGGTGGAATCCGTCGGCACGATGTTCCCCTATGACGAAGCGGTGATCAGCGCTGAAGTCGGGGGCCGCGTCGAGGCGGTAAACGTTGACCTCGGCGATGCCGTAGCCGAAGGCCAGGTCATGGTCCGCATTTCCGACGAAGAGCAAAAATACCTCGTTGCTCAGAATGAGGCACAGTTGCGCCAGTCCCTCGAACGTCTGGGTTTGAAGGGGGAAAACGACCGCGTGGAAGATATCCGGCAGACTCCCGAGGTTCGCCGGGCGCAAGCCGACCTGTTTGAGGCGGAAAAGCGGTTCACGCGCGTAAGCTCACTGGTCGATCAGGGAATTGGAGCGAAGAGCGAGCTCGACGAGGCCCGCGCTCGCTACGATGCGGCTCGAGCGGCGTATGACGCGACGCTGAATCAGACCCGCAATCTGATCCAGGAAGTGCAGCGCTTCAAGGCAGTGCTGCAGTTGCAGCGGAAGAAGCTTCGGGACACGATCGTCCGGGCGCCGTTTGCCGCCTACGTCAAGGAGCGGCAGGTCACGGCCGGGCAGTATGTCGAGCCGAATGCCCGCCTTTTGACGCTCGTCAAGATCGATCCCGTCCGTCTGCGCATTGAAGTGCCGGAGCGGATGGCGCCCTGGATCAAGGTAGGACAGCGCGCCGAAGTTTCGGTAGAGGCGTACGAGGGCCGGATCTTCGAGGGAAAGGTCTGGCGAATCGCCCCCACGGTAGATGAAAGCAAGCGCACGTTCGTCGTGGAGGCTCTGATCGCGAATCCGAATGGAGCGCTGAAGCCCGGGTCGTACGCGAGGGCGCGAATTGCGACAGACAAGACGGAAAACATCCGCCTGGTGCCGAGGCGCGCTATCAATTACGTCTTCGGAACGAACAAGGTGTACGTTGTCTCGAATGGAACGGTCGAAGCCAGGGATGTGAAGCTCGGCGATCCTTACGATCAGGACGTGGAAGTGATTGAAGGCCTTCG
>JADGHK010000753.1 GCA_019686145.1 Bryobacteraceae bacterium
GCTTGGAATGCTGATGTGTCGTGAGGTGTCGAACAAGCGCCGCGCGAGGGCGGGTTCAAGCAGCGCGAGTTCCTTGATAACCCGCGACTGAAGGCTTAACCTGTCCAGGCCCGGGCGTAACGCAGCGCTGATTGCGCCTGCATCGGAATCCGTATTGTAGGCGGCGTTCGTTGCAGGCACCCGCCGCAAAGCGTACTTGGCGGAGCCTGCCAGGTCAAAGGCGCGGACCAGGATCTCAATCCGGTCCTTTTTGGAAAGGTGGGAGTCCTGAGCAATGGTAATGAGCAGGTCGGCTCCAAGCTCCGGCGGCGCAGAAAGCGCAGCGTCGACTTCCGGATTTGTTCGATTGGCCTGATCTGGCGGACGGACGGATTGTCCGCCGGCCAGGAACAATGGCACGAGGAGGGCTGCAACCAGGGGCCGGTAGAGGCGGACGCAGGCGCGGCGGAATGCGGCCAGGCCGTAGCAACTGACGCGGTCTTCGCATGTCGTCGAAGGTGGGCAGGGCCGCAGGTCGGAGGTTCCTCGATGAAACAGAAAGTTTCCGCTGGGGGCGGCTTCCGTGGCTCTCACGTCTACCACCTCGTGTCAGCAGTTTTCCTGAGTACCGGCGTTCAAAAAGGTACGCCTGAGGAGACACTAGTGTACACGAGAACGTGCAGGAAGTCCACGCCGCTACGCGTTGCGTGTCCGCCCATGAATTAGGGCTTGCCCATCGTCGGCCCTTCGACATTTACCATCCGAGGAATTCGCTCCTCGACCGGCGGCAGCGGCTTGCGCAGCTTGTGCGGGCCCTGCTGGTACCAGTAAGCGACGGTATAGAAGTTGTCCGAACGGTGATTGGCATGTCCATGCTCGATCGTCATGCGGAAATATTTTTGAAATGGTATGGGACTGTCGGTGTGGAAGCGATACACCATCCACCTAGCGCCGCGATGATCGCCTCCGTTCACCGGGTTGCCATAGTTCTTATAGGCAAACGTCGGATACGTGGAACCGAACGGAGAGATTCCGCAGTTTCCATAGCACCAGGCGCCGAGATAGTAATCTTCTGAGCCGGTGCCTACGATACGCGGAGTCTCACGATCGTCGATGTACATCATCTCGTCGCCTTCCCCCCACCAGTCACCCTGGTTCTGCAGGATGCTATGAGTCACGCCCACGTAGTGCCCGCGCCCCTCGGCCTCAAACATGACGTAATTGCCCTTGCCGTCTTTGTTCTGAGCGTTATTGACTTTCGCGTCGCCATTCTGCTTCCAGTCGGACGTCCAGCCGTCGTTAGGCACCGCCTGCCGGTACTCGGCGTAGAAGTAGGCGATGTCTTCCGGCAAGCTCTTATGCTTCTGCCAGTCGATGTTGTAGTAGAAGGCGGAAATGTTCTGTTGTCCTTCATTGGTGATTGTGATTCGTGCCGACTTCCGGAATGGCATCGGGAAATAGCAGTTGAGCGCCTTCTGAGAGCCTACGGAGAGAGGTCCTGATTCATAAAGGAAGTATTCGCCGAGTCCGAGCCCGAAGAAATCGCCGATCGGCGTCTCGACGGCGGGCAGCGGATCGTCGTCCCAGAACATGCGCAGGACGATCTTCTTCAGGTGGTAGCGCTCCGGCGTGGAAATGGTGAACCACATATGCGTGATGATGCCCGGACCCTCGAGCTGCGCGATCGTCCTCTGTTCCCCCGGCTTGATCGGGTTCTTCCAGTTGCCATCATCGTTCGCGCCGGTCTTGTCCATGGAGGAGGCGCGCTCGGCTGTGTAGGTCTTGAGAAAGGGTAGGGAGGACAGATCGCCGGGGCAGGCGGCGCCGGCAGTTAAGAGGATCAGTGCAGTTGCAAGCTGAGTGGATGACATCGTCATACTCCTGGGATTTGTGTCAACTCCTTCCGTGTATCACTGGTAACGGTGGAACCGGTGGATGAATATGGTATCAATCTCCGAAGTGGAGCTTCGGGCCGTTGTGGTTGACGCGGCTTGTGGGGGTATGCACGGTCCTGTGATAGATACGGAAAGGCCTGGTCGCGCGCTCGAACCGCCGACGGCGTTACTTCAAGATCTTCCGGAAAAACTCTTCCGCGATGCGCCGGTTGTCCTGGGTATAAAGGTACTCGTTGTAAAGCCACGGGTCGCCGAGAGCAATCACCTGTCCGTTCCCGGCACGGACAC
>JADGHK010000754.1 GCA_019686145.1 Bryobacteraceae bacterium
GCCTTGAACGGCCTACCCAGGCCGTATCATCCCGTCTTCAATGTGCCCGAGTTTCTGCGTGCGAGCCAGGATAAGTTCTTCCTGGTCATCGAGGCATCCGATCCGCGGTTCGACAAAGACGGAACCAGGGAGTTTCTGGAAGGGCTTCAGCCGGCGGGCTTGCATTATGTCGAGGATTAGCGTCGTTGCAGCAGTGATCGGGCTGGTTGGCTTCCTTGGGAGCTGCCGTCAGGATATGCACGATCAGCCCCGTTACAGACCGCTCAGCGCCAGCCGGTTCTTCGGCGATGGCCGCTCGGCCCGGGATTTTCCGGAAGGTACGGTGGCGCGGGGGCAGCTCCGGCTCGATACGGCGTTTTATGAGGGCAGGGTAGGGACTCAGGAGATCAGCAGCTTTCCAATCCCCATTACAGCGGCCGTGCTTGACCGCGGGCAGGACCGGTACAACATCTACTGTTCGCCGTGCCATGCCTACACGGGAGAGGGCAACGGCATGATCGTGCAGCGCGGCTTCACGGCTCCTCCCTCGCTTCATGAGGCGCGGCTGAAGAGCGCTACTCCAGGCTACATCTACGACGTCATCACCAACGGATTCGGAGCGATGTACAGCTATGCATCCCGCCTGCCGCCGGCGGACCGCTGGGCGGTAGTCGCCTATGTGCGAGCGCTGCAACTGTCGAGAGGTGCGACTCTCGCGGATGTTCCCGAGGACCGGCGTCCGGAACTGGGGCCTCGACCGCCCGCGCCTGCTGCCCAGCCGCAGCCTGCTACGCCACCGTCTCCGGTTGAGAGAAGGGCAAGATGAGAGATTTCGACGTCAACAAGGCAATGCGCTACGCGCTGTTCGGCGGAGCCGCTGTCCTCATCATCAGCATCATCGGAGCATTCTTCTCGCCCGCTGATTTCTTCCGCGCCTACCTGATCGGGTACGTCTTCTGGGCCGGCCTGGCGCTCGGATCGCTCTCCATCGTTCTGCTGCATCATCTCGTGGGCGGGGACTGGGGCTTTATCACACGCCGGTTCATGGAGTCCGCCTTCGGCACGCTGCCGCTGCTCGCGCTCCTGTCGATCCCGATCCTGGTGAATGTGTCCACACTCTACCCCTGGGCGCGGCCGGAAGTCGTAGCCGAAAGCCCGGTGCTGCAGCAGAAGGTCCCGTATTTGAACGTACCGTTCTTTATCGGGCGCATCATCATCTATTTCGCAATCTGGATCGGTCTTGCATGGATGCTGAACCGGTGGTCGCAGGAGCAGGACGAGACGGCTGATCCTCTTTACGTGCGCCGGTTCCGCTCCGTGAGCGGTCCGGCGCTGATCCTGCACGCGTTCATTGTTACCTTCGCCGCCATCGATCTGCTGAAGTCTCTGGAGCCCGAATGGTATAGCACGATCTTTGGCCTGATCATTCTCGTTGGACAGCTACTGACGACGATTGCGTTCTCGATCATGATGCTCATGCTGCTGTCGGACCGCGAGCCCTTCACTCCGGTGCTCCGCACAGTACATTTCCTCGACCTGGGAAATCTGCTGCTTACGTTTGTGGTGCTGTTCGCTTACGTGGAGGTGTCCCAGTTCATCATCATCTGGCATGGAAACCTTCCGGAAGAAGTTCCGTGGTACACCAGACGCTCGACCAACGGGTGGGAGTATGTGACTGTCCTGCTCGTGCTCTTTCACTTCGCAGTTCCGTTCTTCCTGCTCCTTACGCGGTACGTAAAGCAGCGGCTGCGTCTGCTTGCCTCGATCGCGATTGCGATTCTTGTCATGCGCCTGCTGGACTACTTCTGGATCGTTCTTCCCGCGTTCAACCTTCCGGCTGTAGGCATTCACTGGATGGACGTTCTTGTTCCGGTTGGGATTGGAGGGATCTGGCTGGCGTATTTCTTCTGGCGGCTACAGCGGCGTCCGATGCTTCCACTGGGCGACACACGCTTTGTCGAGAGGGTTTAGACCGTGCCTGACGAGTCGTTGATGGATGAACACAGCGGAGTGCATCCCACCGGCGGATATGAACGCACCGATGCCAGCGTCCGGCTGATCGTCTACTCCGTGGTCGCGCTGGCGCTGCTCCTTGTTGCATCCCAATTGGCGATGGTCTGGGTATACGACCGCATCGCTTCCGCCGCGGTTCCCGAACCCCGGGAGCGAGAGATTGTGATCTC
>JADGHK010000755.1 GCA_019686145.1 Bryobacteraceae bacterium
GATCCGAAGCAGGTGCTCGATGCCGTGCTTTATTCGAGGAGTGATGCTGTTCGAATCGCCTCGGCAACGCGGCCGGCGATCGAGCGTCTGAGTAACATCAGGCTTGAGATCGTCGAGGGAGCCCCGCGAAACGTGGAGGGGGCAGCGATGCGATCGACACCGGCTTTTGACCTCGTCTTGAAGGTTCCAGTCGCGCAGGCGGAAGCGCAGCGGAAGCGTCTGGAGAAGGAGATTCAGAGGCTGGAAAAGGTGATCGCCAGCTCGCACCGTCAGCTTGGAGACGAGACGTTTATAAGTAAGGCGCCCCCGAAGGTGGTGGAGGGCATTCGCGATAAGCTTGCAGAGTACGAAGCTCAGCTCGCAAAGAACCGCGCGGCCCTTGAGAGCCTGGCGCGCCTATGACGTTCGACGTTTCCCATCCCGAGATCCGTGATGCTGTACGCCGGGCGCTTGAGGAGGATATCGGCCCGGGCGACGTGACATCGCAATACACGGTTCCCGCGGATCTGAAGGCGTCAGGCGGCTTCTACGCGCGCGAGCCGATCACTCTCGCCGGGATCGAGCTGCTCCCCTTGATTTACGAGCTTCGCGGCGGAGTCGACGAGCTTCATCTCATCAAAAAGAGCGGTGACAGCGCCGTTCCAGGGGATCTGTTAGCTACGGTGGCAGGGCGCGCTCGAACACTGCTCGAATGCGAGCGCGTGGCGCTGAACTTTATGCAGCGCCTTAGCGGCGTCGCGACCCTTGCTCGCCGGTATACGAAGGCGATGGAGGGCACTCGATGCCGGATCCTGGATACCCGGAAGACGACGCCAGGGCTGCGGCGCCTGGAAAAGATGGCGGCGGCGGCCGGGGGCGTCACGAACCACCGCCTCGGTCTGTTTGACGCCATCCTGATCAAGAACAACCACATCACTGCGGCGGGCGGCATCCGCGCAGCGGTTGAGCGGGCGCGGGCCGCTGGCATCCCCGTAGAAGTGGAAGTTCGAACGCGCGAGGAACTGGACGAAGCGCTCGCATGCGGAGTCACGCATCTCCTGCTGGATAATCTGACGCCGGATCAGGCGAAAGAGTGGATCTCATATATTAATGGCCGCGCAACCGTCGAGCTATCCGGCGGCATTGCGCTTGATACGGTTCGTTCCTACGCCGAAGCCGGCCCGGACTTCATCTCCTGCGGGGCAATCACGCATTCCGCCACTGCTGTCGACATCAACTTCCGGTTGCAATGGCAATGAATTTGGACTTCGTCCGCGGTCGCATGCCAGAACGCAAGATCTACTGGCATGAGAGCGTCTCGTCGACGATGACGGAAGCGGCGCGTCTGGCAGCGGAGGGGTGTCCGTCGGGGACGGTGGTCGGCGCGGAAGAGCAAACAGCGGGCCAGGGGCGCTTTGGCAGGAGCTGGGTTTCGGAGAGGGGATTTGGCCTCTATTTCACGGTAGTGCTGCGTCTGCCGGTTGCGCCCGAGCGGCTGCCGGTGGTCACTCTCGCACTCGGGCTGGCTGTGTCGGATACGCTGCGCCTGATCGCCGGCGTCAGCTGCGACCTCCGGTGGCCCAACGACGTACTGATCAACGAGCGTAAGTGTGCGGGAATTCTGGTTCACCTTCAGGATTCCGTCATCCTCGCCGGAATTGGCCTGAACGTGAATCAGCTCCAGTTCCCGGACGATATCTCCTCGCAGGCCACATCTCTCGCTCTCGCGACGGGTCGTGAACATCAGCGAGAGCCGCTCCTGGTTTACCTGCTGGGTGCGATCGACAGCTTCAACAGCGTCCTGCTCACGAGCGGCATCGAGCCAATTCTTCAAATGTTCGAAAACTCCTCCAGCTACGCGAGGGGACGCCGGGTCGTGGTGGATCAGGCCGACGGGCGTGTGGAGGGGATCACAGAGGGGCTCACACCCGCTGGCTTTCTGAAGGTTCGTAAAGCCAATGGCGAGCTCTTCACCGTTCTTGCCGGTGGTGTCCGTCCCGCTGATCCTTCTGCTAATTTGCTTTAGGGATCGTTCATGCTCCTTGCTCTCGACGCTGGAAACACGAATGTCACGATTGGAGTCTTTGAGGGGATGTCGCTGCTCCGGCGGTGGCGGCTGCGAACAGTCCGCGAGCAGACGGCGGATGAATGGGGCCTGAAGCTCCGCAATCTCTTTGCAATC
>JADGHK010000756.1 GCA_019686145.1 Bryobacteraceae bacterium
GGGCTCGGATATCTTCCTGGCGAAGTACCGGCCGGAGCCGGACGGAAGGTCGACACTCCTGTTCTGGACCTGGATAGGGGGCACCGGCGACGAAGATGTTCGAGCGATGGCGCTGGACGAGCAAGGACGCGTCTATTTGACCGGCAGCACGAGTTCCGAGGATTTCCCCACCACGAATGGAGCGCCGGAAACGGAGAGAAAGGGGGGCGCGGACGCCTATCTCGTCGTTGTTGACCCTTCGCAAGGCGGGCAGAGCTCGCTCGTATTCGGCACCTACCTGGGAGGTTCGGGCGCCGATATCGGCTATGCGCTGGCGCTGTATAACGGGGACGTCTTTGTGACCGGTGCTACCGGCTCCAACGACTTCACCGGAACCGGCAACGGGCTGCAGGGCAGCAATCGCGGCGGCACGGATGCCTTCCTGGTACGGATCTCGCCCTTCTCAGAAGGACCGCTCCAATACTTTACGTATCTGGGCGGAGCCGGAGCAGACACAGCGACAGGCATCGCGATCGATTCAGAAGGGATCGTCTGGATCAGCGGCTACACCTCGTCGGAGGACTTCCCTGTTGTTGAAGGGTCGCATCAGCTGGAGCTGCGCGGGCGGATGAACGGGTTCCTGTCGGGAATCGACCTGCGCCGCACGGGCCTCGACGCACTCATTTACGGTTCGTTCTTTGGCGGCACCTACAGCGACTTCCCGACGCAGATGAAAATGGATGCGCAAGGTTCGTTGTGGATCGGCGGCTACACGCTCTCCGGGGACTTTCCAACTACAGCGGGCGCCTTCAGCCAGGGCCTTGCCGGCCAAACGGACGCCTTTGTCCTCAAGCTGAATCCGAAAGGGGATGCCGGGCAGTTTGTCGCGTATGGAACCCTCCTCGGCGGAGTCGGCGCGGAGGTTCTCTACGGCTTGGTTCCACTTGCAGACGGGCGAATCGCAATCACGGGCTATAACCTTTTTGGCGACTTCCCGGCGACTCCGCAAGCGTTGCAGCTCAGCCCGCGATCCATTTTCGAAGACTCCTTCATCGCCATCCTCAACCCGGAAGCCTCGGGGCTCGAAGCGTTGCCCTATGCCACGTACTTCGGCGGTACTTATACCGACATCGTGACGAGCATTGCGGCAGACGATTCCGGACACTTGTATTTCGCCGGATATACGTATTCGAAGGACCTTGGCGCGACGGATGGCTCCTGGCGGAATAGCCCGGGCGCATCTGCCTTCGCGGCCAGGCTGAAGAAGGACTAACGAGAGGGGTTCGGGGATTCGCGGCAATCCCCGAACCCTGAGTTCAGTCGAGCTTGTAAAGCGTCAGCCCGGACAACAGCTTCGGATAGAAGTCCGTGGACTTCTGCGGCATCACCCCGCCGTTGAAGCTGATTTCGGCGACCTGGTCAATGGATGGCGGCTCGAGCAAAAAGGCAGCTTGAGCGCTGCCGTTCCGGACCCGGTCCGCTGCTACGTGCACGCCACGCACATACTCGAGATACTTCTCTTCCCGGACCTCCTCGTCCGTGATTCCAAGCACGCCGCGCAACAGCTCCTCGTGGAGCACGTTGACATCGAGCCTGCCCTTGCGGTCTGTTTCGAGCAAATACAGGCTGTGGCCGGCGCTGGCGATCACGCCAATTCGGATCAGGTCCGTGTGGGATTCCTCCCAGGCCACGTGGAGAGCCGCCAGATCGGGAAGGTGCTGGATTCGGAAACTCTTGCTTGCCCCTCGCAGGAGACCGTCGAGGCTGAAGCGGTCCAGGCCCCGGATCACCCGGTGAGCGCCGAGGATGCGCAGCCCCGGGGAGTACATGTTGACGAAGGTCATCATGACTTTGTCCGCGCCGGGGAGGCTCGGGTTCTGCTGGCAGAAAGCGAGAGCGGTTTCGTAGCGATGATGGCCGTCAGCGATTAACAGCCTCTTGTCGGCCATCAGCTCCTGCAATCGGGAGATGACGGCTGGATTCGAAATGCGCCAGACTCTATGAAATTCCCCGTACTCATCTTCCACGCAAACATCTGGCTGCCGCGCGGCCTCCTGGTCCAGAATCCTGTCGATCACGGCCTCGCGATCCGGATAGAGCATAAAGATGTGGCCAAAGTGAGTATGAGTGTGATTCAGAAGCTCAAGGCGGTCCTTCTTTGGTCCGGAGAGAGTCTGCTCG
>JADGHK010000757.1 GCA_019686145.1 Bryobacteraceae bacterium
TGTTCGAAACCCGAAAACGAGCTTTCGCCGGGCCGGCGTCGATCTGGCGAACGTCGGTCTCCTGGTGCAGTGTTCGATAGGCGTAGAGCGGCCCCATCGGGACGTACCAGATGTCGGGGCGGCGGCTGATATAGGCCAGGTGCCGCTCATAGAAGCTGTCCGGCCCATAATCGAGCCACTGGGGGTGCGACATGAAGTTGTAGATGCCGCCGTTCCTGTAGACTTCGTCGAACTTGGCGTTCAATATCTTCACGTCGGTGATTTCGCTCCTGGCTGCTCCTCCGCGCTTCTGCACCACCTGGGTATAACCTGCATTGAAAGGATTCGTGTCCCAGGTCTGCAGGTTGGGAACGATGTGCCCATCCTGTGCCTCGTTGGGGTAGTTCCTGGCGACGATGTAGCCCGCGGCGGCGATCCTCCTCTGGATGAACTCATAGTTGGCGCAGTTGCCGCAGGGGTAGCACCAGGTCCAGACGTGAGGTTGTTTGGTGCGCTTCAGAATCAGGTCGCGCGACCCGATGATCTCCGCGTCTGTATATGCTTCGGCGCAGAACTGTTCGGTGTCCGGCCTCTTGCAGGGGTGGGTACGCGAGTGAGACCCGATCTCATGCCCGTTCTCCACCGCCTTTCGCAGCCTCGGCCACAACGGTTTCACCTGCAATTGGGTAAAGAACCGCTCCTCGACCGGAGGGTCTTCCTCAGTGCTGATAAAGATCGTGGCCTTGATGCCATACTTATCCATGACATCCAGGCTGTTCGTCACGTACTTCGTGGAGTCGTCAATGTTGTGGGACACGACGGCCCGGGCGTTGTTCAGGTACTTCGTCTTTCCGATGTACCGAACGGAATCGGAACCGGCCGCGAATGCAGTGGCGCCCAGCAGGAGCGCAGAGAGTAGACCGGATCTTCGCTGGCGCATGGCGCTCCTCAAGCAGGCACGGTGTTTCGTTTAGGACGAGGCTGCACCTTCAGATTCCAAGGCTTCCGGAACTGCCGCCGCAGGTACCTGTTGGCATCCTTGTTTCCGACAACCACTTCGCGCTCATCGTCCCAGACAAGACGGCTGCCGGTGCGATAGGAGATGTTGGCCAAAAGCCCGAACTTCGTCAGTTTGTGGCCATACCGCACGTTACATGTGGTCTCCAGATTCCGGCTCTTGATGGCGTCCACGAATTCCCGCAAATGGCCGGGCGAGTCCGGAATGGAGGGGTCGGGGCGGGGGAAGTCCGGGACTTTCTTGCCATTCGCCCAGATCTCGTGCGTTTCGTAATTCGTGACCAGTGACGCTTCCGTTCCCTCAAACAGGCATCCGATTCCGCCCATATGCTCGAAGCCGGGCAGCGGCGTCGGGCGGAAGCTGTAGATGTAAAGGGTCTGCGGAAACTCGAGGATCGCTTCCATCGTGTCCGTGGTTTCGGTGCGGTCCGTCTGGAAGAAGCGCCCGCCTACCGCGGAAATGGTTTTTGGCGCCTCAAAACCCATGGCCCAGAAAGCGACATCGGTAATGTGGCACCAGAAATCGATGAACGTTCCGCCGGAATAATCCCAGAAATGCCGGAAGCTGCCGTGGAACCGCAGGGGGTCATAGGGACGCTTGGGCGCGGGACCCAGCCAGAAATCGTAGTCGCATCCCGGCGGCAGCTTCTCGGGATTCCGCGACTTGATGTTCTGCGTCGGCGACGTCTTCCAGGCATGCACCCGTGTGATCTTCCCCAGCCGCCCCGACTTCACGATCTCCACCACGCGCCTGTAATTGCTGTAGTCGTTGTGGATGTGATTGCCCATCTGGCTGACGCGCCTGTAGTACAGCGACGCGTCGGCCATTGCGCGCCCCTCGGCTACGCTATAGCTGAGCGGCTTTTCGACGAAGACATCTTTGCCGGCCTCGAACGCATTTACGGTTGGGATGGCGTGCCAGTGGTCGGGAGTCACGACGGCGACGGCGTCGACTTCCTTCATATCCAGCACTCGGCGGAAATCGCCGAATGCCTGGGGCTTGTATCCCTTCTCCTTCTCTACGATGGCGATGGCTCGATCAAGATGATCGCGATCGACATCGCAGATGGCGCCGATCCGGACGTCCGGCATCTTCAGGAACTCCCGGAGCCGCCCGGTCCCCATGCCACCCACGCCGATCATGCCGAGAACC
>JADGHK010000758.1 GCA_019686145.1 Bryobacteraceae bacterium
CTCAGCACGGCCTCGATTCAGCCGCGACTTCACCGTGCCCTCCGGAACGTTGAGCACCTGGGCAATCTCCCGGTACTCCATTCCCTCCAAATCCCTCAATATGACCGTTTCACGCAACTCCGGGGAGAGCTTCTGCAGGGCGCCCTGCAACACCTCGCTCGCCTCCCGGCCTGCCAGCAGACCGTCGGCCCTTGCGGTTGCGGCCGTCTTCTCTTCGAGCACCTGCAGTTGATCTTCAATGGAATCGGTGGCCCGATCCAGGCGTGTCCGCCGGTAGTGATCGATCAGAAGATTCCTCGTGAGGCGGGTCAACCATACGACGAACGTCCCTTCTCCGGCACGAAAGCTACGGAGCGATTTGAAGACCCTCAGGAAAACCTCCTGCGTCAGATCCTGGGCTTCCCCTTCGCTGCCTGTAAAGCGTAGACAGATGGAATACACACGGCGCGTGTGAGTTTTCACCATGTCTTCCCAGGCCGCCTCGTCGCCTGCCAGACAACTCTCCACGAGACTGGTATCGGAGTCCAAGCCGTTCACTCTTTGGCAGCCCCAGTTTACACCGAGGTCCCTGCGGTCTCGGGTCGAAGTCTGTAGGAGCGCTGCCGCGGTTGCCATCGGTATCCTCGTCCGGAGGCCGCGCCGCGTGTCTGCCTCCTTGAATGCACACGGTGCTGCTTCCAGTATGAGAAACGAGGATTTATCATGAGAAGTTCGCGCAAAAAGCGTGACTGTCTCGCAGAATTTCATTCTATCCCGGCTCTCAAGCGGGTCCCACCTTAGCGGTCGCCCTGTTTGCCGATTGGCGTGTCGGGGAGGGAGGCCCTGATTCGGAACCGTTTGAAGTATCTGGCCGTCGCAGGTTTGCTCGCGGTCGTTGTCTGGCTCCTCATGATGCGCGTATGCGAGCGCGGCTTTGACTGGAGCCTGCTGGCGCGGACGCTCCTCGGGGTGCATTGGGGATGGCTGGGAGCGGCCGTCGGCTTCGTGCTACTCACCTACTACGGGCGGGTGTTGCGCTGGAGCGTCATGATCCGTCCAATCTGTCCCCATCCCAGCCATTGGCGGCTGTTTTCCGCCACCGCCATCGGCTTCACCGCGCTGGTATTCTTCGGCCGGCCCGGCGAGCTGCTCCGCCCCTATCTGATCGCCAGGAACGAAAACCTCCCGTTCTCATCGCAAATGGCGGCGTGGCTCCTCGAACGGGTCTACGATCTTCTGGCTGTTGTCCTGATCTTCGGCTTTGCGCTCACCCGCATACCGCAGAACGCAGCGCTCGGACCGGCGCTTCAATGGACCCTCGAAACGGGTGGGTATGCCGTCTGGATTCTGGCTCTCGTCTGCGTCAGCGTCCTGTTCGTCCTGCGGCAATACTCCGGCTTCGCCCGCCGGCGCATTATCGAAGCTCTGGAGTTCCTGCCCTCCGCCCAGCACCGGAAAGTCTCCCGGTTCGTCGATTCCTTTGTGAGGGGCATCGAGGCAACGCGTAATTCGCGCGCCGCTTTCCTGCTCCTCTTCTACACGGTCGTCGAATGGCTGCTGATCGGCGTATGCTACTACTGTCTGTTTCAGGCCTTTCCGGCGACGGCGGGCCGGGGCTGGATGGATGTCTTGGCGTTCATGGGGCTCGTGGCCTTTGGCAGCATCGTCCAGTTGCCCGGCATCGGCGGGGGCATGCAGGTCATGGCCGTAATCACGCTGACGGAGCTGCTGGGCACGCCGCTCGAAGCAGCTACCGGGATAGCGCTCGCCCTCTGGGTTATTACATTTGTAGTGATTATGCCGGTCGGGGTGCTCTTCGCCTGTTACGAAGGGCTGAGCTGGCGCAAGATCAAGGAGTTGGAGAAAGAGGTAGCGTTATGACCTGCCCTTTTTGCGGTCATTTGGAGGACCGGGTGATCGACTCTCGCGAGAGTCGCGAGGGGGATGTCATCCGCCGCCGCCGTCAGTGCCTCAAGTGCGAGCGCAGGTTTACGACCTATGAGCGAATCGACGAGATTCCATACATGGTGGTCAAGAAAGACGGGCGGCGGGAGAAGTTCGAGCGTCAAAAAGTATTGTCTGGCTTACTGAAGGCGTGCGAAAAACGGCCGATCAGTATGGGGAAGCTTGCGGAAATCGTCGATGCCGTGGAGTCGCGGCTGGCGGA
>JADGHK010000759.1 GCA_019686145.1 Bryobacteraceae bacterium
GGTTTGCAGGCGGCCGGCGATGGCTCAGTACGGATTACCGGAACGCAGCTTTCAGCGGCAACGAGAGTGCTCTTTGATGGGCAGCCCGCACAAGTGCGGTCCGTTGAGGAAGGCGGGCTGGTCGTGACGCCGCCGCCCGGTCCGCTCGGCCACCGTGCAGCCGTCGTGGCGCTGAACCCGGACGGCCAAAGCTCCCTCTTCGTTGGCAACGAGTTGCCGTATTACCCCTACGACGCCGGCATCCCCAGCGCCTCCGGCTTGCGCCTGGAGCCTGACGTCCTGCCGTCCGGCGCGGAGACTTTCATCGAAATCAATGCCAGCGACGCGAATTTCCAGCAGGGGCAGACGCAAGTGGGCTTCGGGACCAGCGACGTCACCGTCCGGAGGGTATGGGTTTTCAGCCCGACGCGGCTGCTCGTGGAGGTCTCCGTCGCGCCCGAGGCGCCAGACGTGACGACGAACGTCACTGTCACGACCGGTCTTCACCGAATCGTGCAGCCCCAGGCGTTCCATATCCGCGCGGAGCGCCGGCTGTCCCTCGGCATTCCCAGACCCTCCGCTTCCGACATCATCTCGCCGGGCGGCCTCGTAACCGTTCCCGTGCTGAATTCAAGCACTCCGCTTTCAGACGTAACGGTCACGGTCGGAGGACGGGAGACTGCGGTCACGGAGGTGACGGACAATCGGGTCACGTTCCTGGTCCCGGCTGATTTCGGCACCGGTCTCGCGGTTGTTCGCGTGCGCGTCGGATCCGAAGAAGCGCTTCCCGCACTAATCCTCGTTGAGCCGCCTCTTCCGGTCATCGCCTCTGTATTCAGGCCGACGGATCCAACATTCAGTGTGCTTCGAGCGCTCTCCCCAGGTGACTCCCTCGCCTTGCTTGTGTTCAATTTGACGCAGGGGCAGTCGATACCCGATCGATCGAGGGTCCGGGTGCTGGCTGGCGGTGTGGAGCACGAAGTCTCCCTGATTCTTCCGGCGCCCAATCAGTTTAGTGCGTACATCGTGCATGTCACCCTCGATCCTTCGGTCCCGTTGGATCAACCGCTGGCGTTACAGATCGTCGTGGACGGCCGTGCTTCCCCCGTGTTTTCTCTCCAGTTGGGCTCCTGATGGCTCTGTTGAACTTCCGCCCTTTGCCTTTTACCCTGATCCCCTGCTATTTTTCATCTGATGGCGTTTGAATCGGAAAAGACGATGTTCGAAGTCTACCGGGAGACTGCCTATTCCGGCCGCTATCGCGTGGTTTACTTCACCGAGCTCCAGGACCACAACAAAGAAACCGAAATTAATCATGCGATGGCCGGAGAACACTACTTCGACGGTTTCCTCAAGAACTACCGCAAGGAGGATGCCAAGCAGATCATCGACAGTCTCCTCGCCCGGTTAAACGCGGGTGAGAAGATTCCTCCGGAAGCCTTCGCGGAAGCGCTCGCGGATCACCTGGCCGATTCCTGATTTGCAGATCGCTCGCTACACTTCCCTCAACGAAGCTCAATTCCTGGGCTGCACCTCGGCCTTCGTCGATTCCCTGTTCGGGGCTCTGAACACTGCCGTCATGTATCTCCGCAAGCTGGAGGGGCAGCGCAAAGGGAGCGCGTTCGCCTTTGAGATGCAGATGGACCAGTCCCGCTATGGCTCGCTGCTGATTCTGGAGCGCTGGGCTCTGTTTCTTTCGACTTTCGCTCCGCACGCTCAGTTCCCCAAATATGAAAGGATCGTCCACGAAGGTCCGGCAAGGGTGTCGACCGCAGAAGAAATCCTTCGAAGAACCAACGATGTGCTTGATGCGAGCCCGGATTATTCCACGGAAGTCGTCGCAGCGGCCCTCGCCGGGTTTCACTCTCTACGGCTAACGTTCGAAGAAGAGAGCGCAGCTTCCGTACAGGCTCTCGCCCTTGGCCCGATGCTTTCAGAGGACTTTAAGGAGTGCCGCCGCGTGTTTCTGGCGGACCTTGCGGTGCGCTAGCCTCTTCCGCTCTTTTGACTTTGGCGACTTCCAGGAAGGCGCGGGCAGCGTGACTGAGCGCGCGCCGCGCGGGATAAACCAGCCGGATCTTTCGCTCGACGTTCAGTTCATCCACCTTGACCTCCCGCAGGAGCCCCTGCTCCACCTCCTGCTCGACGCACATCTTCGGCAGGAAC
>JADGHK010000018.1 GCA_019686145.1 Bryobacteraceae bacterium
GATTCACAACGGAGGGAGCCTGCTGATTATCGAGCACAACCTCGACGTCATCCGCGCCGCGGACTGGATCATTGATTTAGGGCCGGAAGGCGGCGAAGGCGGAGGACGCATCGTTGCGGAAGGCACGCCGGAATTCGTCTCCAGCGTGCCTCAATCTCATACGGGCAAGTACCTGGCCAGCCGCCTCGCGCAAGTTCGTTGAGAGGCTTACGCTGGAAGCAGAACCGTTTCCCGCTGTCGTCCCATCCATCCTCCGAACGCTGCGGCAAGGGCCGCCACAAGGAGGCCGATAAAGGTCCAGAAGGCCGCCTGTCCTAGTTTTTCACTTGCTGTTTCAGCTGCCTGGGTCGCCTGCGCGATGTTCTGGTCCAGTATTGCCTCGGCTTTGGCTCGATCGACATTTCTTTGGGACATAATCGCCTGAATTGCGGCTTCACGAGCTGGCGAACCGGCCTGAGTGACATCCTTTAGCTGTTGACGTGAGGGCAGGCCGCCCGACGCCACTGCGCCCTGAATCGTTCCTCCGAGAATGCCTACTGTGCCGCCAATCAGACCGCCGACCGCGGTTGTCAGCAGGTAGGCCGAGATCAATGTCGCTAAGCCCCAAGTTACGATGCCATGCAGCGCGGCGTCGCCCCTGCGTGCCACGCCTGAAAGCCGGGCTGCCACCCATCCTCCGACAAACAGAGCGATCAGACTGCTGATGATGAACCAGATCGCTGTGCCTATTCCTAGTCCTGCCCACGGGTTTGGCTGTGTTGGGTCGAAAGCAGTCGCGCCAACAGCGATGCCCAGGATGCTGAGCATCAGGTGAACCACAAGCGCTACAACCACACCGGCAAAAACTGCGCCCCAAGAGATGCGGCGAAACCGCATTCCCCAGCTCTCAGCGGCGGCGATAGCTCGGTTCGTTTCGCGGGCTTCGATTTCTGCGGCCGTCGCTCGCTCCCTTTGACGGGCTTCGTCCTGGCTAATCGGTCTGTCGTACGTTTCGTCCGCCATGTTCTTCTCCTTGTCATACAGCTCCGTCCGTCTCTCGGAGAAGGAAAAATTTTCCCTGTCGGAGCCGACTGGAGCCTTTTTCGCAGGCCCCCTCCGTTAATCTGCACTTTGTCTTCCATTTTTCATTTCCAGAGCGCCCGCACTTCACTGCAGGGACTAGAATGTGGGTATGAATCTTCTTCTCCCCGGGGTGCTGTTCCTTCTGCTGCAGGCCGGCGATCAGAATGCCCAGGGGTTGAAGGCTCTTGAAGAACAGCGATACGCGGACGCGGCGGCCCACTTTCAAAAGGCAATCGAAGCGGATCCCAAAGACTACTCCGCCCATTTCCATTTCGCGCTCGCCTGCAGCTTTCTCGAGCGCGACGAAGAAGCGATTCTCTCCTATCGAAAAGTTCTCGAACTGAAGCCGGGTCTTTACGAGGCGGAATTAAACCTTGGAATGGTCTTAGTTCGAAACAGGCGCTTCGCCGAGGCGGTCGAACCTCTAAGGGCGGCCCACGAAAAGAAGCCCGGAGAAGTGCGCCCGGCGTATTATCTTGGAGAAGCTTTGTTCGGGACGGAGCAATTTGCAGAGGCGGAAAAGTTTTATCAGGCTGCAGCGGCGGCGGACCCGAAGTTTGGACCTGCCGTGGTTGGAATCGCCCGGGCGAAGGCGCGGCAGGGGCAGCTCGACGAGGCGGCGGCAGTTTATCAGAACGCCTCTGCCATTGATCCCTCTTTGAAGGAAGCGGTTCTGGAACTGGCAGCCATTTACGAGGCAAGCAATCAGCCTCGGAAAGCCATCGAGATTTACCGGCAGTTTCCTGAGAATCCCGCCGCCCGGGAACGCCTCGGAGATCTGCTGGTGAAAGTAGGGGAAGATGCGGAGGCCGTCCCTCACCTGGAGTTCGCCGTGAAAAATTCGCCCACCGCGGCCAACCGTCTCGCCCTCGCTCAGGCCTACTTGCGCCTCAAACAGCCGGAGAAGGGAATCAGCCTTCTTGCGGAGGTTGTTGCATCCGAGCCGGCGAATTATGATTTGCGCATGTTCTACGGCAGGACGCTCAGGGACCAGAAAGACTACCAGGGCGCCGCGCGGCAGTTTCTCGAGGCAACGAAGCTCAAGAACGATTCCGCCGAGGCATTTAGCGAGCTTGCCGTAGTGCTGATACTGTTGGACGCTTACCCTCAGGCACTTGGAGCGCTGGATCGTGTTCAGGCTGTCGGAGGCGAGAAGCCGGGACACGTTTATTTTCGGGCAGTGATCCTCGACCGCATGAAGCAGTATGAGCCCGCCCTTGCGGCCTATCAGCGCTTCCTCACGATGAGTGAAGGGAAGAGTCCAAATGAAGAGTTCAAGGCACGACAGCGAATCAAGGTGATTCAGAAGGAACTGCGTCGATGATGATGCGAAGTTTCTCTCTTTTCATCATGCTAACAGCGGCGGCGCTGCCTGTTTGCGCGGATCTGTCGGCGGTCCTCGGAGAACCCAAGCTTGTAGACCGGTCGAAGAAGGCTCTCGAGCATGGCGAGCAATGTCTGGAGGCAGCACGATCCGCCTGGCGGGAGGGCGATATCAAACGGATGGAAGGCTTGCTCGAAGAAGTGAAGCAGTCGGTGGATCTGGCGCTTCAATCTTTGAAAGAGACCGGGAAGCATCCGAGCAAGCTGCTGAAGCACTACAAGCGCGCGGAGTTGAAGACGCGCGAGCTCGAAAAGCGCCTGCAGAACTTTGCCCAGGAGACGTCGTTGGACGAGCGCGCGTTGATTGAAAGTGTCAGCCGTCACGTGGGTGAAGTCCATGAAGACTTCCTGCTGGCCGTAATGAGCCGAAAGAGATGAGGTTTGATGATGAGATGGCTGCCGGTCGTACTATCGTTCGCGCTCCTCACCGTTCCCTCACACGCACAGCGCGATTTTCTCACTGCCGATGAAGCGGATCAGGTGCGTCTTGTTCAGGAGCCCAATGAGCGCCTCAAGCTGTATACGGAGTTCGCGAAGCAGCGGCTCAAGCTGCTGGAACAGCTGATGGCTAAGCCGAAGCCCGGAAGATCGGTGATGATTCGCCAGACACTCGATGAATACACCGAGATTATCGACGCGATCGATACAGTTGCCGATGACGCGCTCCGCCGGAAGCTCGATATTCAGGCCGGCATGAAAGAGGTTGCAAAGGCCGAGGAGGAAATGCTCAAGATTCTGCGGAGAATTGAGGAATCGCAGCCGCAGGACCTGGACCTCTACCGGTTCGCCTTGAAGACGGCCATCGACACCACGGAAGACAGCGTCGAGTTAGCGAATCAGGACCTTGGGGAGCGAAGCGCGGAAGTTGCCGCACGCGAGCAGCGCCGCAAGAAGGAACTCGAGGAGATGATGACGAGCGCCGAGGTCGCCGCCCGTCGCAACGCCGAACAGAAAGCGGCCGAAGAAGAGAAGAAGCAGCAGAAGAAGCGTCCCAGCTTGCTGCGAAAAGGCGAGCAGAAAAAGAATCCCTAGTTCCTGTGCAACAGGCTTGTCCGCCCGGCCGGGAACGTCCGGCAAGTAGCCGGCTGAGGAATGCAGGGAAGGGAAAACAGAGACCTCGGCGGGAGAAGAGAGGCCGGGCGCCATTCAGTACCCGGCCTGAAGTCCACTAAAAGATCGTGGTCGATCGGAACCGGATGGTTATGATTGCCTCAGACGTCAAGCCTGCGGCATTCCGTACCGTCAGCCGGATTGGATAATCGCCGAATGTGCCAGCGAGGATGACGCGGGTGATCGGCTGGCCTTGGTCCATCACCGCGGCTCCGGTCTGCAGCGGTTCCCAGAGATAGGTGAGCTGCCCGCCGCTCGGATCCGACGACTGGCTGCCATCGATGGTCACCTGACGGCTGAAGGTCTCAAGAATCGGCCCGCCCGCAATCACCGCTGTCGGAGGTTCAGGCTGAAGCACGGTCACCTGAATCGTGCAGGTGGCGGGCGACGTGCCCGGTGCGCCAGTCGCAGTGAGGGTGTAGGTGGTTGTCGCTGTCGGCTGGACAGTGATCGGCTGGCCCAGGGGAACGCTTCCCGGTCCCGGGGAGACCGAGATTGCGGTCGCGTTCTGAGCGGTGTAAGTCAGGGTTACCGGCTGGCCGGGCGCCGGCGAAGTGGCCGGATTCGCAGCACAGGCAACCAGCGTTGGGGCGGGAGCGGACGGCACGTTCACCGTGATGGTCACGCTCGTAGAAACTTGCCCCTGCGCGTTTGTAGCGGTCAAGGTGTAGGTCGTCGTTTCCGTCGGCTGAACAGTCTGGGTCCCGGTGTTGCTCACCGTCCCGAGGCCCGTGATCTGCACCGAGGTCGCGTTTTCGACGGACCAGGCCAGCGTTGAGGACTGGCCACGGTCGATCGTCGTTGGCGAAGCCGAGAAGTTCGTTACGCGAGGTAATCCCTCAGCCGGTGATTGCTGCACCGTAACCGTGACGGACTGGCTGATCGTGCCGGCGGAATTCCGGGCGGTGAGAATGTAAGTGGTGGTTGCAGTTGGCGACACGCTCGACGAGCCGGACCGGGGATCGACCTGGCCGAGCCCGCTGATGATGACCTCATCGGCGTTATTGACCTGCCAGACCAGAGTGGAAGCTTCACCCGCCCGGATCGAAGGCGGATTGGCGACAAAGCTCACGATCTGCACAGGCTCAACCGAAGCAGACCTGGTCGTGACAGTTACCGTATCGATGCCCTTGGCGCCCCTGTCATCCGTCACAGTCAGGCGGAAGCTGTAGCTCTGGCCTTCTTCCGCGGTGAATGTCGGGCGAGCCGTATTCGCTCCGCTGAGCGCAACGGCAGGGCCGGCGATCTGAACCCACTCGAACGTAATCGGATCACCCTCGGGGTCAAACGATCCGGAGCCGTCCAGTGCGACCTGTCCCGCCGGGACGCCAATCTGGTCGGGGCCGGCATCGACAACAGGCGCGCCATTTCCGGTCCGTACCTGACGGGTCAGAGTTTCGTAACGGATTCGCGGAACGTCGGTCGGCACCGGACGATCGGTCTCCATGTACTGCTTGGGCGCCAAGAAGTTGCCGAACTGGAGACCTACAGCGACGCGTCCGTACGCGTTGTTCGAAACGAGGGTCTCGTTAAACCCGCCGTCCAGCGTGACGGCAATTCGTTCGGTAATCGGCTGGACCAGCCGGAAAGTTCCGCCGGGCTTGTCGTCGCCGCCAAAGCGGGACAGGTAACCGACGTTGCCCTCGGCGTACGCCCGGCCCCAAAGGCCGATCGTCGCGCTGACGCCTGCCTGGTCAACGATGCGGAGGTAGGTTTCCTCGAAGACGTTCGGGCTCAGAGCACGCCGCGCCAGGACATCCTCCCTCATGAATCCCTTTGTGCCGAACGCGCCGATGCGGCCCCGGCTGAAGAGGTAGTCCAAAGTGAGGGCAGCCTGACCAAGGGTTCCTCCGCCAAGATTATTGGTGCGAAAGTCGACGTGCTTGAAGCTCGAAAACAGACCGGCCTGGAAGCGGCTCACAGGACGTGCGACAAGGCCGAGGTCAAACTGTCCCTCGTGACGATCCTGCCACCGCATGTACTCGCCCTGAGCCTGCACCGCGAAAAGATCCTTGAACGGCGCGAAGTATCTCGCCCGGCCCGACATGGTGAAGTCGCCGTCGTTCGTCGGACCAACGTTAATGCCGAGAATTGCGAAACGCTTCTCACGCGACGCATCGATCGCGTCCTTTGCAATCTTGCTGGTTTCCTCCGCACTCAGCGGACGCGGGAGGTCTGTCACCTGCTGACGGAGTCCGGACTGTGCCGCGCGCAGCTCATCGACATCCTTGCGCAGCCGGTCATTCTCGGCTTTCAAATCCCGCAGCATGTTTGCGATTTCGTCAAGCTTGTCGAGCCGCTTGAGAATCGCCTCGCAGCACTCCGTCTGTTTCTTCAGCAGCTCATCGAGCCCGTGCATCGCGTCACGGATACCGCCGTCACCGATCGTACGGCCCTGCCCGTCGGTGACGGTGAGGGTCACACGACGGTTCATCCAGCGTTGCAGCTTTGCCCGTTCCGCTGGCCGGCGGTCCGAGCCATACTTCGAATTGGTTTCGCCCTCTGATGCTGTCGTGATCTGGCTGGGGCGGGCGCCGTACTTCACGAGAAAGTCCCGCACTGTATTCGCGCGGGCAAGCCCCAGCTTGTTGTTATACGGATTTGATCCGATCCAATCGGCGTGTCCTACGATTCTTACCTTGTAATCTGGATTCTTCTGCAGAAGCTCGGCAAGCCGGAGCAGGCTCGGATATCCGTCCGAGAGGACGGAGGAATTGAATTCAAAGTTAATCTCTTCCCAGTCATCCGGCCGAGCCGTAGTTTCCAGCCCTTGTGACCAAACTGACGAGATTAGAAGAGAGGACAGCAGCAGCAACCTCAATGCCTTCTTCGACATCTCTGATCTCCTCAAAATTTCTCCCGTGAAAATGCTTGTTTGCTTTCTTCTATTCATCGAGCAAACAAATCTGCTCTCTTTAGCTGCGACTTGATATACGCCGCGATACTAAACAAATCATAACAATTTGTGTGAGATAATGTAGAAGAGGCTGCCGGACGGGTGGCCGCTGTGCAATCGTTAACAATTGCGCGGAGGAAAGTCCGGTCTCCGAAGGGCAGCGTGCCGGCTAACAGCCGGGAGGGCTCGCTCAAAGCGGGCTTTACGGATAGTGCCACAGAAAATATACCGCCGGCCGGCGCAAGCCGGGCGGTAAGGGTGAAAAGGTGCGGTAAGAGCGCACCGCGGATAGAGTAATCTGTCCGGCAGGGTAAACCCCACGCGGAGCAAGACCAAATAGGGGAGGAGGAGTGGCCCGCTCCGTTTGACTTCCGGGTAGGTCGCTAGAGCCTGGCAGTAATGTCCGGCCCAGATGAATGGCCACCGCCCTTCGTAAGGAAGGGTACAGAAACCGGCTTATAGTTCGGCAGGCCTCCTATATCAGACCGCGGCCAGTTCTGTCTGGTCTGCCTTCGCCAGCACGTACGGACCTTCCGGTATCACTGCTACCCGCGCTCCAGGTCCCAGCCGTCCGAGGAATGCTTCAACGGCTTCTGACGCCGAGGGAAAAGCACGGCCCCAGAGATTGCGGTGGTATTCCTGCGGGAGCCCGGGCACGTAGTAATAAAGCTCCTTTTCCACGGCTACGAGCGCCAGCTTCTCTAACTGCCACTGGTCTACGGTGACCGGGGCGTGCAGGATCTGTTCCAGGAATTGCGGCGCCGGCGGGCTCTCCTTCAGCATCGTGCGGAATTCGTTCGCGCCGGGGCCCTCGTCGCACGCCGCTACGAGAAGAATCGCCCCTCCCGGCCGCACGATGTGCGAGGCTGCTGTAATTCCCTTGATCGCCTGGTAAAACGTCAGATCCAGCGGATAGCCCGCAGCTGTCGTGATGACCCCGTCCACAGGCTGCTTCAGCCTCTCAAGCAGCGTGCGGGAGACGAACTCGACGCCGCGCCGGTGCGCCGCAACCGGCTCCCCTGCAAACACTCCGGCGATGCGGCGGTCTCTTGAAAGCGCAGCGTCGACCATAAAGTCGTGCCGGGCCATCGCGGCAATCTCGAGCAGTTCCTCATGCAGCGGATTGTCGTCGATCGAGCCTTCGACGGAGCGCCGGTCTCGCATGAACTTCGGACTGTGCAGGATCTTGATGGTTTCCTGAGCAGCCAGGCCCGGAGCGATCAACTTGCGCCCGCCGGAAAAACCGAGCATCAGGTGGGGTTCGATGAAACCCAGCGTGATGTGCAGGTCGGCTGCTACGAACCGCTCGTCGATGTACACGTCCGTTCCCGAGCGTGTCCTGCCCAGATAGCGGTGTTCGGAAAGCTCCCTCGCATTGTGGTTCACAATGCGATACTCAGCCGCGATCTCCTGGCCTACAATTTCCTGAATTTCACTCTCCGTAGCGGGCCGGTGAAGACCCGTGGCGATCAGGATGGTGACGCCGCTTTTCGGAATGCCCGCCTGATGGAGGCGGCGAAGCAGCGGCGGCAGCACCGTCCGGTTGGGCGCGGGACGTGTAATGTCGCAGACAGAGATGGCGGCCGTGCGTTTGCCCGCGGCAAATTCCGCAAGCGGGGGACGCCCCGCTGGAGCATCGAGAGCCTGTTCCACCGCTGCGAGCGGGTCCTCGACCGGGGTGGCCGAGTGTGCTTCGAGCACCTGATACTCGAATCCGCCGGGCAACTCCATAGCCAGGCCCGTCTTCCCGAACGCCAACTTGATCTGCATATGCTCAAACCTATCACAGCCGGGTCTGATACGAAGCGCTTGGCCGAGCCACTAAGCGGATAGCGGGTGCTGGCAAAAGAATTGCTAGTCGATAAGACAAGGGGCGAAGGTTCCATGATGTTAGTCTCGGCAGTCATCGCGCTTTTGCTAATCGTGGGGCTCTTTTTCTCGGCAGTCTCTTCCGGGCCGAAGACCAACGGAACGTCCCATGATTGACACAGTGTGAGCACAAGAATTCAACAGCGTATCGCCGGTACAATGGCGTCCATGCGGGCCATCCTGCTTGGGCTGCTCCTTCCGTTTCCTTGCCTGCTCTGGGCGCAGGCTCGCTTTGACGTCGTCATCACCGGCGGCCGGATCCTCGATGGTTCCGGGAATCCGTGGTTTTATGCGGATGTCGGAATTAAGGGAGACACGATTGCCGCCATCGGCAATCTGAGGGACGCCCCCGCTAAAGTAAAACTCAACGCCGAAGGCGCCGTGGTCGCTCCCGGCTTCATCGACATTCACAACCATGGCATCGGCGGCATTTTCAAGAACCCGCATGCCGAAAACCTGATCCGGCAAGGCGTGACGACGGTCATCGAGGGCAACGACGGCAGCTCGCCGTTGCCGCTGGCGCCTTTCCTGTCCAAGTTATCCGACGCACAGATCGCCGTGAATTTTGGTCTCTTCGTCGGCCACGGTACGCTCCGGCGGACTGTCATTGGGATGGAAAACAGGAGGGCCACGGAGGAGGAAATTCGCAAAATGAAAGAGCTGGCCCGTCAGGCGATGCTTGACGGCGCCTTCGGTCTCTCCACCGGGCTTTTCTATGTGCCGGGTAACTACGCCCCGACGGAAGAGGTGATAGAGATCGCAAAGGTTGTGGGACAACACGGCGGAATGCACATTTCCCACATGCGGGATGAGGCGGCGGACATCGTGAACAGCGTTCGGGAGACGATCCGGATCGGCGAAGAGGGCGGACTGCCGACACAGGTGAGTCACCACAAGGTCATTGGCGCGAAGAACTGGGGGCTAAGCTCGGAAACAATCCGGCTGGTCGCGGAGGCGCGTGCGCGCGGTGTCGATGTCACAATCGACCAGTATCCTTACACGGCGTCCAGCACCGGCACGGGCGCGCTATTCCCTCAATGGTCGATGGCCGGCGGTCAGAAGGCGCTGCTTGAACGCCTCGATGCTCCGGAGCAGCGAGCTCGAATCCGCCAGGCGATCATCACGAACATCCTCGAGAACCGGGGCGGCGGAGATCCCAAAAACATCTTCCTCGCATCCTGTAAGGAGCCGGGCTTGACGGGTAAGAATCTGGCCCAGATTGCGGTGGAGCGCAAGCTCGAGCCAACGGCTGAGAATGCCGCTGACATCGCGATTGAGATTCAGAAAAAGGGAGGCTGTTCCGCGGTCTACCACGCCATTTCGGAAGACGACATCGCCCGCATCATGGCCTATCCGTTCACGATGGTCGCTTCCGACGGCGGCATCCCGACGTTCGGGGAAGACGTTCCTCACCCGCGCAGCTACGGCGCTTTCGCGCGCGTGCTCGGGAGGTACGTGCGGGAGAAAAAGGTGCTGACGCTCGAAGATGCCGTGCGCCGCATGTCGAGCCTGCCTGCCCAGCGGCTGAAGCTGTTTGATCGAGGTCTCCTCCGTCCCGGAATGAAAGCCGACATCGTGGTCTTTGATCCTGAGAAGATCGTGGACAAAGCCGAGTTCCTCCATCCGCACCAGTATGCGGAGGGAGTGAGACACGTGCTTGTGAATGGACAGGTGGTCCTGCAGGATGCCAGGATGACGAAGGCGCTCCCGGGACGCGTGTTATACGGTCCGGGAAGGCAGGGGAGATAGGCAGGAGACACAAACGGCGAGGCCGATGCCTCGCCGCTTGGAAAACGATCAATTCCCGGTGCTACTTCAGCTCGAGAATCTCTTTCTCTTTTGACTTGACCGCCTGATCCAGCCTGGCGATGTAAGAGTCGGTCAGCTTCTGAACCTCATCGTGGCCGCGGCGGTCTTCGTCTTCGCTGATCAGCTTCTCCTTCAGAAGTTTCTTGATGGAATCATTGGCGTCGCGCCGGATGTTTCGAAGGGCCACGCGATGCTCCTCAGCGATGCCGTGGAGCTTCTTGACCAGGTCCTTGCGCCGTTCCTCTGTCAGCGGCGGGATAGGAATCCGGATAATCTTGCCATCGTTGCTCGGATTCAGGCCGAGGTCCGAAGTGCGAATCGCCTTTTCAATTGCGCCGATCATGGACACGTCGTACGGCTGCACGGTCAGCAGCGACGGCTCCGGCACATGTAGCGTTCCCAGGTGATTGATTGGTGACGGTGTGCCGTAATAATCGACCCGGATACTATCCAGCAAATTCACCGACGCACGGCCGGTCCGTATGTGTGACATTTCGTGCTGAAGATCGCCCAGTACCTTCTCCATCCGCGTCCTGGCGTGCGCTTCCACATCCTTTATGGTTTGGAAGTTGCCTGTGCCGGTTGTGCTTGGTTGTCCTGGTTTCATAGCTTTCACTCACTCCCTCCGCGAAGGCGGCCTCCTGCACCCCAGGCTCACCCAGCGGGTGGCATCTAATGGATAAGAGTTCCCACCGGTTCTCCCATCGCCATTCGCATTATATTGCCGTAGCGATTGAGATTGAAAACGATGATCGGCAGTTGATTATCGCGGCACATCGCCACAGCCGACGCATCCATCACGCCGAGAGCATTGGCAAGCACATCCTGGAAGGAGATCTCGGGGTACAAAACGGCGTCCGGATACTTCAGCGGGTCTTTGTCATACACTCCATCCACGCGGGTTGCTTTCGCAACCACCTCCGCATGAATCTCAAGCGCGCGCAAAGTAGCTGCGGTGTCCGTGGAGAAGTAAGGATTGGACGTGCCGGCGGCGAAAATCACGACTCTGCCTTTCTCAAGATGGCGAATCGCCCGGCGGCGGATGTAGGGCTCCGCTACCTGGTGCATCTGAATCGCCGTCATGACCCGTGTAGGAATGCCTTCCTTCTCCAAGGCATCCTGCAACGCGAGGGCATTGATGACTGTGGCCAGCATTCCCATGTGGTCGCCGGTGACGCGATCCATGTTGCGGGCAGCCGCGGCAACTCCCCGAAAGAAGTTTCCTCCGCCGACAACAAGCCCGATCTGGACTCCCGTGCGGGCAACTTCCGCAATCTCCTTGGCGAGCGCCGTGACACGTTCCGGGTCGATTCCAAAACTTCCCTGGCCGGCCATCACCTCGCCGCTCAGTTTAAGCAGGATACGCTTGTATTTCGGCATCGGTTCCATAAGAAATAAAGCCGCGAAGGGCCGCGAAACTCGCCGGGCCATTCGCGGCTTGAACTCCGCTCAAACGATCTGAACTACTCGGCGGGTTGCTCGGTTTCAGCAGGAGCCGTATCGCCAACCTTCATCCGGCAAAAACGGGTCACGGTAATGTTTTCGCCAATGGTAGCGATCTTATTCGTGATCAACTGTCCGATCGTTACACTGTTGTCCTTGATAAAGGGCTGCTCGTAGAGGCAGACCTCTTCATAGAACTTGTTCATGCGCCCTTCGACGATCTTGTCGATCATCTTCTCCGGCTTGCCTTCAGCAAGGGCGCGGGCACGCTGAATTTCCTTCTCCTTCTCGATCGCCTCCGGCGTAACATCCTCTTTGCGGATGAATTGAGGATCCGCCGCGGCAATCTGCATCGCGATGTCGTGCACCAGGGTCTGAAACTCTTCCGTGCGCGCAACGAAGTCCGATTCGCAGTTGACCTCTACCAGGACGCCGAGCTGGGATCCGGGGTGGATGTAGGAGGCGATGATGCCCTGCCTGGTGGTCCGGCCCGACTTCTTCGCTGCCGTGGCCGCGCCGCGCTTTCGCAGAATCGACACTGCCTCTTCCAGGCTGCCGTTTGCTTCCACCAGGGCTTTCTTACAATCCATCATGCCCGCGCCAGTCATCTCGCGGAGCTGCTTCACCATTTGCGCGGTAATTTCCGCCATAGATCCTTCCTACGCACCAGTAAAATCTCTTGAATTACACACGAACGCCGTCCAGGCAAAGGTACCGTGACAGCGCATTACGACTGATTCCGTCGCAACCCGGACGTTGCCGATCGGCTGCGTCCGGGACAGCCTGAGCCAGGCTGTCCCAGGGAAGTGAAGTTACTGATTCTCTCCCACGCCCGGAGCCACTTCCGGAGCTTCCGATGTCGCGTTCTTGCGCGGCAGAGACACGGACGGGAGATCCTCGTCGCTGAGGCTCTCTTCCATCAACTGCTGCGCGTATTGCGGATCCACGTATTGCGTGTATTCCGGGATGTCTTCCAACGTAGCGGGAACTTCCTCAGCTTCGGGCTCTTCGAGTTTCTCCGCCAGGAATTCCTGTTCGGTCGCCAGAGCGCGGCCTTCGATCACCGCATCCGCAATCTTGGTGGTGAACAGGCGGATGGCGCGAAGGGCGTCGTCATTGCCCGGAATCACCCAGTCGACCTCGTCCGGGTCGCAGTTGGTATCCACGACCGCCACCACGGGGATACCGAGCTTCCGTGCTTCCCTGACTGCGATCGCTTCTTTGTTCGAATCCACTACGAACAGGAGGTCCGGCAAACTCGTCATCTCGCGGATGCCCGCCAGGTTCTGCTGCAGATGCCTCCGCTCACGCTCAAGACGTCCGACCTCTTTCTTTGCGCGGCCCTCCCAGAGGCCGTCCGCAGCCATGGCGTCGAGCTCTTTCAAGCGCTTAATCGAGCGTTGAACTGTAACAAAATTCGTGAGCAGGCCGCCCAGCCAACGCTGGTTGACGTAGTACATGGAGCAACGAGTTGCCTCCTCGGCAATCGCGTCCTGGGCTTGCCGCTTGGTGCCCACAAAGAGGACAGTCTTTCCCTGCGCGGCCATCTCGGCGACGAACCGCATCGCATCCTTAAAGAGCTTCAGGGTCTTCTGAAGGTCGATGATGTAGATACCATTGCGTTCGCCAAAGATATACTCCTTCATCTTTGGATTCCAGCGCTTGGTCTGGTGCCCGAAGTGAACGCCGGCTTCGAGCAGTTCTTTCATTGAAATGGACGGCAAAATACCTCCTGAATGGCTATTGAGGAATCAGATCCTCGGACCAGGATAAGGTCTCGCCTTCACGCCCTTCACACGGCCCAAAGCGATATTTGTGTGTGGAGTGAAGGTGACCCAAAACAACGGCAGGAGCAAAAGGCGGGGAAGGGGAATTCCCCGCACCTACGCACATTACCGCTTAGAGAACTGGAACCGCTTCCGAGCGCCCTTCTGGCCGTACTTCTTCCGTTCATGGGCGCGCGGATCGCGAGTCAAAAAGCCTAGTTCCTTCAGCTTGCCGCGCAGCTCGGAGTTGAACTCAACCAGCGCGCGCGCAACGCCCAGACGAGCCGCGCCAGCCTGACCGCTAACGCCGCCTCCGTCTGCAAGAATCAAAGCGTCGAACCGGTCAGCCGTTTCCGTGGCCAGCAAAGGCTGGCGCACGATCGCTCTCGCTGACTCAGTGGTGAAATATTGTTCGAAGGGACGGCCGTTGACCGTAATCTCTCCCTTGCCTGGCCGCAGGAACACACGCGCCACCGCGCTCTTCCTTCGGCCCGTTCCTATATGCTGTACCAGGGTTGTCGCCACTACGCTTCCTCTCGATCTAGACCGCCAGGGGCACCGGCTTCTGTGCCTGATGCGGATGCTTGTCGCCCGGATAAACCTTCAGCTTGCGGTACATGTGCTTGCCAAGCTTTGTTTTCGGAAGCATTCCCCAGACCGCCTCTTCGATCATCCGTACCGGCCGTGCTTCACGCATCTTGCGGGCCGTCGTTTCTTTGAGTCCGCCCGGATAGCCGGAGTGACGGCGGTACACCTTCTGATCTTCCTTCTTACCTGTCAGCCGCACCTTTGCGGCATTCACAACAATGACATGATCCCCCGTGTCCAAAAACGGGGTATAGGAAGGCTTGTGCTTTCCCATTAATAGCATCGCCGCCTTGCTGGCGACCCGCCCGAGCACAGCGCCCTCGGCATCAATTACATGCCAGGATCGCTTGATTTCGCTCGCTGACGGAAATTCGGTGTTCATGGACAGACCTTCTCCGTTCGAGTCTACAAAACTCTAAGCGTACCGAACAGGGCACGCCTTGTCAATGACTTGACGGTCGTTTCAGCGCGATCGAATTCCCGCGGTTCTGGCGGTTTCCGATCGGGGCTTTGCCTCCTGCCCTGCCGCCACACAACCCCTTACCT
>JADGHK010000760.1 GCA_019686145.1 Bryobacteraceae bacterium
CCGGTCTGTCCTGCGGCGCGCGATAGATAAACGTTACTTCATTCCAGTGGTATGCCTCTGTTTCATCGATTTCGTTATAGTGCCCGTCGATGATGGGAAAGCGCCACGCCTCGCAAATATTGGCGCGAGGGTCTGCAGGCGCGTATTGTCCGTAGTCATGCCTCCGGTCGTTGCTGGTACGCGCTAAATGCTTCGCTGCGTAATTGAGGATATACGTGTCGTCCTTTTCAAGGATCCTGCCGCTGAGGAACGCCCGGGAGCGATCGTCGGTGATCGTCACGACACCAGTAGCCATAACTTGACTCCCTATTGGCTAACGCGGAGATCTGGCGGGGATAATGCCAGGCGCACATCACGTGCAGTGGGAGTATATGCAGATTTTACATGTGCGTCAATGCGTTTTTAGATAGTCGCAGGAAGCTCTCGCACGCGCTGCTCGTTCAACAACTTAGTCGGGAAGAATCTTTTCGGGTGGGCGAAGTAACGTGTATTACGGTGCGAAGCTACGTTGCAGGATGCTGGATAGGATTGTCTATCTGTCGCGTGGTTCGTCACCGGATGCGTCGGCCGCTTGGCGTTCGGTCACATCGATTGTCATATGTTGAGGAGGCTCCCCGCCGGCCAGACCTTGCGCGATGATCAGCCGCTGGCCTTCGGCGCGCCGGAGCGGCAGGCGTAGAGTGAACCACGCGGCAATCATCAGGCAGCAGACACCTCCGGCTCTCACTGTGTAAGGGGCGCCAATAGCTTCCGCCACAGAGCCTGCCAGCATCGCGCCGATTGGCGCAGTTCCGAGAAACATCATTGCGTAGATTGCACTGACCCGGCCCCGCAGTTCGTCGGGCACCATCGCCTGGATCAAGGTGTTGGAGCAGGCCATTTGCAGCATCATGCTATAGCCGACCGCCACTAGCAGGGTGCTCGACAACACGAGCGACCTGGAAAGCGAAAACAAAATAAGACTGATTCCGAATGAGGCTGAGGCCGCTGCGACCCAGCGTCCGAGGCCGATTACTTCGGTGCGCATGGCGAGCGTAAGTGCTGCGGCGAGGGCGCCAACGCCGCTCGAACCCATCAGGATGCCGAGCGCGCCCGGGCCGCTTCCCAGGACGCGGTCGGCAAAGACCGGCATGAGCACGGTAAAAGGCATGCCAAAGACGCTTGTAAGCGCCACAGTGAGGAGGAGTCCGCGCACGGGTAGGGTGTTGTATGCGAAACGAAAGCCATCCGCAATCGCGCCGCGGCTCAGCGCCTGCCGTGTCCGGCGTGCCTCCGCCCGCATCATGAGCAGAGCGATCACGACGGCCGCGTAGCTGATGGCGTTCACCCCAAAACACCAGGCTTCGCCAACCTTCCCCACAACCAAACCGGCAACGGCAGGGCCGACAACCCTGGCGCCGTTGAACATGGAAGAATTCAGGGCGATTGCGTTTACCAGGTCGCTCCTCTCGACAATGTCGACCACGAAAGCCTGGCGCGACGGCACATCTACGGAGAGAATCACTCCCTGAATTGCGGCAATGACAAGGACCTGTGTGACAGTTACCTTGCCCGCGAACGTGAGCGTGGCGAGCGTCGCGGCGGCAATCATGGCGGAGGACTGGGTGGCGATCAGGATCTTCCTGCGGTCGAAACGATCGGCGATGAGCCCGCCGAATGTGGACAGCAGGAACACCGGGGTCTGTGCCGCAAACGTTACCGTGCCGAGCAGCAGGGAAGAGCCTGTCAGGCGATAGACAAGCCACGACTCGGCAATCGTGTTCATCCACGTGCCAACGAGGGAAATCAGTTGACCGGTGAAGAACAGCCGGTAGTTGCGGCTCCGAAAGGCGCGCAGCAGGCGCTTCAGAGCGCCTGCGCCGTTAGTGTTCCCGCCATTCATCGTTAGCTGGATGCGAATCGCGTTATCACCGTTACTGCATCCGGAAGTTGGGCCGCTTTCGACGGCAATTTGTTGCCCGCCTTCGGAAGCGAGTCGCTGACAGCAGGCTTTTCCGCTCAGGCGCTCTGGTGGAACAGCTCGGCTCGAATACGCTCTCGTTCCGCGTCGAGCTGGTCAGGGGTTGCGCCGAGCTTGCGCAGGATGCTGTCGGTCATGGCCAGCGCCACCTCGCCTTCGCCGGCGAAGACTTCGTC
>JADGHK010000761.1 GCA_019686145.1 Bryobacteraceae bacterium
AATCCTGATGCCGGTCCTCGGAAAAAGGATATTGACCTTGACTAACGGAGCAACGCTGCCCCCGGGAGGGAGCACCGGGGGCATTGCTCAGCTGGCAACCGGGGTGTTTACGACTTTCGGCTCGTTCGCTTTTTGTGCATTTCCGGACGTAGGCCGAATGATGTCAATACTTCCCTTGAAGTAGGCGCCGTCTTCGATCACGATTCCTGCAACCTGAATGTCTCCCACCAAAGTTCCGTCGTTCTTGATCGTGATCTTGTCCTTGGCTTCAATGTCCCCCTCCACGGAGCCCTGAATCAATACCTCGCGAGCCACAATCTGGGCTTTTACTTTTCCGCGAGGACCTACAGCCAGCCGGTTGCCTTCAAGCTGTAAGGTTCCCTCCACAGTGCCATTGATGAAGAGGTCCTCCTTAGCGACGATGTCACCTCGTATGACGACTGTGGGTCCAATAACGGCCGCATTGCTCGGGGAAGCCGGCATCGAGTAGGTTGGCGTCGCTGGTGCGGCGGCGGGTCTCACAGGCTCCGGCTCGCGGTGAGTCTGGGCCGGCTGACGTTGTTGGGTTCGATCTTCGTCTCGTCTATTCCACATGATTTAGGGTCTCCTCGCTTTCAGTTAAACCTTGGCTTGAACTCGGAGCACAAACAGGGCAGGAACAGCCAGGAATTGTGCGGTCTGGTGCAAAACGGCAGCACCATTGTTATTGTAGGAAACCCAGGGTGGGGATCGAAACATAGCCGCTACAGATTTAACTTAAAAAACATAAGCTGCGAAAATGTTTTTCCACGCTCGCGCGCAGCTCACCGGTTCCGCGCGACCGGATTTGTGGCAACCTGGACTTTTGGGGCAATGAACGAAGCGGACAAGCACTATAGGGCAGGGATCGTGTTTGCGATGCAGGGGCGATATCAGGAGGCCTTCGAAGCCTTGGAGGCGGCCGTTCAGATCAATCCCAACCACGCGGAGGCGTGCAAAGAGCTTGCGCGCCTGTCTCTTCAGGCCAATGAAAAGAGAGCGTTCGCAAACTGGTGCCACGAGGCCATCCGCATCGATGCGCAAGACCCTGAACCGCATCTGATGCTGGCAGAGGAACTCGCAAATACGGGACGTTGGGGTGAGGCGCTGGACGAAGTCACTCTGGCGCTGCAGCTTCGCCCGCTTGCCGACGAGGACGCCAGGAAAGCACGAACGATTGAAGCCATGGCCCTGGAACGCGTCTCCAGGGATTTCACGCCGGCGGTTCGAGTTCGGCAAGCCTGGCGTTCAGGTGTTCCAGAGCAAGCTTGAGCAGATCTTTATGCCGCTCGCTCCGGGCTGCCTCCAGTTCTCTCATCACGCGGGTCCGTTCAAGCAGAAGGCTCTCTTTCTTTTGCCTGAGCGCCCTCTCCTCCGGCGTCAGACACTCTTCCTGCGACAGCGTTTCCGCAGAGAGCATCTGCTCCTCGACGGACTTGCTCTCCCAGCCTCTCGCCACACCTACATTATCGGCTCAAGCGGCACGCAACGGCCAGGGCTAACCGAGAGAAGGCCACTTCGGCTGCCGCTTCTCCCGGAACGCCTGCACGCCCTCCTTGAAATCGGCAGAAGCGAACGCCTCGCTCCGGAACTCCGCGCCGAGTTTGCCGGCGGACGGCCAGTCGAGCGTACGGCTGAGATGAACGAAATGGAGACCCCGCCGGATCGCTTCCGGACTTGCCTGCGAGAGCCGCACTGCGATATCGGTCGCGCGATCGTCGAGCTCAATCGCCGGCGCGATTTCATGGATAAGTCCCCATTGCAGCGCTTCCTGAGCGGAGAAGATGCGTCCGGTGAGGCTGAGAGCCAGAGTTCTCCGTTCACCGATTGCAGCCGTAAGCGCGCGGTGAATCAGGAACGGCCACATCGCGAGGCGAATCTCAGTGAGGCCGAAACTGGCTCCCTGAGCCGCAACGGCGATGTGAGCGTTAGCGACCAGCCCGACCCCGCCGCCAAGCGCAGGTCCCTGAACCGCGGCGACTAAAGGTATGCGCAGTCTTGAACCGATCGTAAACAGCGGCTCGTGAATCGCTGTCTGATCGGGCGCATTCGGGGCCAGCGCCTCATCCAGATCCATCCCAGCGCAGAAAATTGGACCAGCAGCGTCCAGCAGAAT
>JADGHK010000762.1 GCA_019686145.1 Bryobacteraceae bacterium
CGCTCTTGTGAGGGAAGGTCGGTGAGCGTGCGCGAGTCGGACCAGTATCGTCGAACGCGGGCAAAGTATCCATCGGCAAGCTGAGCCTTTTCCCGGTTGCCAATCGGATGCCCCAGCGTGCGCGCCCTGTTCAGTGCTTCCCGCGCCTTTTCCGGATCCCGCAATTCGTAGATGTAGAGACGGGCGAGCCCAAGGTACGGATCCGGCCACTTGGGTAAAAGAGATGCCGCTTCCTGGAACTGCCTTGCCGCATCATTCTGGTACCTGAGGCGTCTGGCGTTGCCTGCGGCGGTGCGCGGCTGCGCGCCTGCCTGAATGCGGCTCAAATGGCCTTCGCACAGCCGCATCCTCCCGCGTACGCCCGCATCGCTCGAATCCAGTTGAAGAGCGTATCCAAGGTGCGTCAGGGCATCGCGCCACTGATTTTCTCTTGTCACGGGATAGTCGCTGTTGCGGTAGTCCTTGATGGGCCGGTCGGCAGCCTCCACCAGCCGCTGCTTCAGCTCCTGTTCGAGCGGCCGGAGCAGGAAGCGGACACGGGAGCGTGCCACGAACCCTTGGTAGCTCTTCCAGGCGGCGTCGAGATCGCGAAGATGCTCGGATCGAAGATTCGTGCGCAGAGCGTTGGCTTCTTCAAAAACACCCAGCTCTGAGTACGCAAGCCAGCCGAGCCCCGCAATTCCGGCTGCGAGAACGGCGCGCCGGATGTGGCCCGGTTTGAGGCGACGCCGGACCGGGTCGGGACGGGGCTTAGGAGGCATTGAACGGACTGTTGCTGCGTCGGCTGGCACGTGCCTCGTTCGCACTGTCTCCTCGCCACTCGAGGGTGCACTGACGCTTGAGCCGGTGCGGAAACGCTTGAGATCTTCCAGCGCTTCTTCGGGGCTTTGGTAGCGGTCCCTCGGATCGCGGGCCAGCAGCTTGCGGATGATTTCCCAGAGCGTCGCAGGACAGCCCTCGATAGGCGGCGGTGGAACGAAAGATCGAATTCTCGCCTCCACCTCTTCAGGAGTTGTTCCTTGGAATGGCAGCCGGCCGGAGACCATTTGATAGAGCATGACGCCGACAGACCAGAGATCGGAGCGGGCATCGATCTTGCCCGTATCCAGGCGCTCCGGCGATGCGTATGCTGTGCTCGCCCATACGTTCCTGGTCTGCGTACGCGCCCGCGGAAGCATCTTGGCGATGCCGAAATCGAGAATTTTGATTCCGCCGTTCCGCGTAATGCGGATGTTCTTGGGCTTCAGGTCGCCATGGACGACCCCTTCGCGATCCTCGCCGTTGACGCGGGCGGCAAAGCGGCCGAGATTGCTTAGCAGTTCGCACAGGTTTATTGCGATTTCCGCGGCGCGGGCTGGCGTTAGCGGTCCGCGGTTGATCAGCGCCGAGAGGTCCTCGCCGTCCACATACTCCATCTCGATATACAGGTTCCCGGAAGAGTCGGCGCCGTAGCTGAAGACTTCGGCGACGCGCTTGTCGTAGTCGCGCAGACGCTTCTGCAGCTCGGCGCCCGCGGCTTCGGCGCTCTGCTCGTCGATCTGATCGTCAACCCTTGGAACCACCTTCAGCGCGACGAGCCTCGGTTCCGGTCTGTCCGTCTCGGCCAGATAGACGTCTCCAAAATTTCCGCGTCCAAGCAGCCGGACAATTCGAAAATGCAGATACCGATCGCCCGGATTCATCGGAGCAGCTCCATCGGAGGCATGATGCGGATGTGAGGCTTCACTGGCTTACCGTTGCCCGGGATGAAGAAGTTCGCCGCCCGCAGCCCGCCGTCAATCTTTTCGACCGCCCAGATGGCCTCTGCTCCGCTGTCGACAAACACATTTGCCCGCAGGACCGGATGCGCCGCGTTGAGGATCTGAACGTGCGGAAGAAGGTTTTCGGGCTGTTTCCCGTTGCTCGCGAGAATGTTGTTCTGAACTTCCACAGAGGAGGTGTCGCGAAAGATCACAGCCCGGCCAGGGTTGTGATGGAGGTATCCGCCAAAGAGCGAACCTTCCGACCCTCCGGCGAAATCAATGGCCGCGCTCGCCATGCCGGAAATCTCGAGCCGCTCCAGTTGCAGATTGCTGTCTTGTACCGCGATCCCGATGTCAGGGGAACTCGCTTCGCCCACAATCCGCAAGCCCGC
>JADGHK010000763.1 GCA_019686145.1 Bryobacteraceae bacterium
GAAGAGCCTTTTACGGTCATCGGTTCTATCCACCGTTCCGGTTTCGCTTCTGACCGCTGCACGCCTCCGGCGGGATGCCCGCGAAAGACGGGAATCGCGTTGTTCGGATCGATCTTGCTATCCGCGTGAACCTGAAAATCGGCGCGGGAGATTGTCATGGAGCCTTTGTCGCCAAAGAATTCCAGCCCTGCGCCGGCGCGTGTTCCCGAACTTCCTTCCCGATGCGACCAGAGCGCCGTGAACCCGTCGTACTCGTAGAGTGCGTCCTGTGTGTCCGGCGTTTCGCCGTCATCCTGCAGGACGAACCTTCCGCCGCTGGACGAAACGGCTGTCGGGCCCTTCACACGCAAAGCCCAATGCACGATGTCGATCTGGTGCGCACCCAGGTTCGTCATCTGGCCGCCCGAGTAGTCCCAGAACCAGCGGAAGTGATACAGCGCGCGGTGCGGGTTGTACGGACGCTTCGGCGCTGGTCCGAGCCACATGTCGTAGTCCAGATCGCTCGGCGGCGCGCCGTCAGGGGGAGTGCCGAATCCCGGCATTACGTTCCGGAAAGAGCCCATCCGAACCGAATGAATCTTCCCGATGTAGCCCTTGCGCAGCAGTTCCGCCGCCTGCTGGTAGTGCAAGCCGCTGCGCTGCTGCGTGCCCACCTGGACCACCCGGTTCCAGCGCCGCGCCGCCTTCACCATCCACTCTCCCTCGCGGACGAACAGAGTCATTGGCTTCTCAACGTAGACGTCCTTCCCGGCGGCGCAGGCAAGAATGGTCATCATCGCGTGCCAGTGATCCGGCGTGGAGACAACAACGGCCTGGACATCGCGGTCCTCCAGCAGCTTTCGAAAGTCTTTGTAGCCCTTGGCGCGGCCGCCGCAGGCAGCGATCCCTTGCTCCATCCGCGGTTGGTAGACGTCCGACACAGCCACCAGGTCCGTGTCGCGTTCGTTCCTGAAGTCATATACGTGCTGGCCGCCGATCAGGCCGTATCCGATGAAGCCGAGTCCGACCCGGTCGTTCGCGCCCAAAACTCGCGAGTAGGATGCTGCCGTAAGCGCACCCAGGAACACTCTTCTCGTCTCAGCCATGGGCGCGATTCTATCACCGCCGGCAACATATGATGAGAGGGACTATGCCGAATGCCATCCTTGATTCCCACGACCCCTCGCTGTTTGATGTCAGAACAAAATCGCCCGGACCCCGCGGTTCGCTGCCGCTGACCGCTGAGATGCTGCTGCAGCGGCCCTCAGGGGATCTGTTCGGATGGACTCAGAACGCCGGCATGGGTTGGGATCCCGCAAAGCTGGGCGGAAAAGAGTTCCTGTTGCTCAGCACGCACGGAGGACTGCGAGCGCCGGACGGAACACCGATCGCCCTCGGCTACCACACCGGCCATTGGGAAGTGGGACTGCTGGTGCAGGCGGCTGCGGAGGAGTTGAAGGCGCGCGGCGCGGTGCCCTTTGCCGGCTACTGCACGGATCCGTGCGACGGCCGCTCGCAAGGCACTACCGGCATGTTCGACTCTTTGGCCTACCGCAATGATGCCGCCATGGTCTTTCGCCGCCTGATCCGGTCTTTGCCGACGCGCTCCGGCGTGGTCGGCGTGGCTACCTGCGACAAGGGCCTGCCAGCGATGATGATGGCGCTCGCGGGCGCTCATGAGCTTCCTTGCATCCTCGTGCCGGGCGGCGTCACGCTGCTGCCGGAAGCGGGAGAAGATGCCGGACGTGTCCAGACAATCGGCGCACGTTTTGCACACGGGCAGATCACGCTCGAAGCGGCTGCTGAGGCGGGGTGCCGTGCATGCGCGTCGCCCGGCGGCGGGTGTCAGTTCCTCGGAACGGCGGCGACGTCTCAGGTGGTTGGCGAAGCGCTCGGCATGTCGCTGCCGCACTCTGCGCTTGCGCCCTCCGGCCATCCGATCTGGCTCGATATGGCGAGGCGGTCGGCAAGAGCCATTTTCGAACTGGAATCCCGCGGCATCCGGATGAAGCATATCCTCACGGAGGATGCGTTGCACAACGCCCTGGTCGTGCATGCGGCATTCGGCGGGTCAACGAATCTCGTGATTCATCTTGCAGCCATTGCTCATGCCGCTCGTCTTCCACGGCCAACCGCGGACGACTGGGCCCG
>JADGHK010000764.1 GCA_019686145.1 Bryobacteraceae bacterium
GATTTAATGTGAATGCAGTAGTTATCTGCTTATCTGGCCGCGTTTTAGCCGTGCTGCGATTTCCGTCACGTGGCGGCCTTGGAATCGGGCTAATGCCAGCTCGTTTTCGGATGGCTGGCGAGATCCGTCCGACCCTGCCAGTGTTCCGGCTCCGTAGGGCGATCCTCCGGTGATCTCGGTCATCGTCACTAGTCCAGATGCCGAGTAGGGGAGACCGACAATGATCATGCCCTGATGGAGAAGCGTGCTGTGGAAACTGGTGATCGTCGTCTCCTGGCCGCCGTGCTGGGTTGCGGTGGAGATGAAAACGCTCCCCACCTTGCCGATGAGCGCGCCTTTCACCCAAAGCTGCCCTGTCTGATCGAGGAAATTGCGCATTTGGGCAGCCATGTTGCCGAAGCGGGTCGGTGTCCCGAACAGGATTGCGTCGGCCTCGACCAACTGCTCCGGTTTAGCAATCGGGATATGAGCGAACGCTGCGCGCGCCGCTTTGGCGCCGGTTCGTTCCAGAGCCGCGTCGGGGACCAGTTCCGGAACCTGGTAGAGGGAGACCTCCGCTCCCGGCACCTCCCGAGCCCCTTGTGCGATCGCCTCTGCCATCTTGTACACGTGCCCGTACATACTGTAGAAGATCACTTGAACTTTCGTTGCGACCATGTCTCCCTCCTCATAGAACTGATTCTACGATTGGGTTTTCCTACGTGCAGCGGACGTTCACTTGTGAGATGCTGTAGCCATGGCCCAAGTCAGGCGGAGTGCACCCGTCTATGATGTTGTTGTCATTGGATCCGGTGCGGGAGGCGGCACCGTCGTCCAGGTGCTTACGAAGCTGGGAGTGAACGTCGCCCTGCTCGAAGCAGGCGGCATGCTCAACCCGGCGAAGGATTTCAAGGAACATATGTGGCCCTATCAGGTGCCGCATCGAGGAGCCGGCGAGGCAGCCGAATCGTATTTCGGCCGTAAGGACTTCGGCTTCTTCAGCGCGGTGAACGGCTGGTGGGAGATTGAGGGCGAGCCTTACACGACGGCTCCGGGGAGCAGCTTCCGCTGGTTCCGATCCCGGATCCTCGGCGGACGCACCAATCATTACGGCCGCATCTCACTGCGTTTCGCCGACTACGACTTTAAGCCGTATTCCCGGGATGGTCTGGGCACCGACTGGCCGATTAGCTACGAAGACGTCGCGCCTTACTACGACAAGGTCGAGGAGTTTATCGGCGTTTTTGGGAGCAAGGAAGGCATACGGAGCGCGCCGGATGGCATCTTCCATACGCCTCCGCCGCCGCGCGCGCATGAGGTCCTGATTCAAAAGGCCTGCGCCAAGCTCAACATCCCTTGCATCTCGTCGCGGCTCTCCGTGATCACGCGACCGATCAACGGACGGGCTGCCTGTCACTACTGCGGTCAGTGCGGGCGCGGCTGCGTCACCGCCTCCAAGTACTCGTCGAGCCAGGTGCAGATTCTGCCTGCGCTGAAGTCCGGCAAGCTCACCATCATCCCGAATGCCATGGCGCGGGAGTTGATCACCAACGACGAGGGCCTCGTGACGGCCGTCTCCTATATCGATAAGACGACCCGCACAGAGAAGCAGATCCGCTGCCGCACGGTGGTGCTTGCCGCAAGCGCCTGTGAAAGCGCGCGACTCCTGTTGAACTCGAAGTCTTCGCGCCATCCGAACGGGCTCGCCAACTCCTCGGGCGTCGTGGGCCGCTACCTCACCGACACTACGGGCTACAGCATGTCGGGCCACATCCCAGCGCTGGTCGGGATGCTGAAGCACGACACCGACGGCGTGGACGGCGGGCACGTCTACATGCCATGGTGGCTTTGGGATAAGCAGAAGGAAGCCGGATTCCCTCGCGGCTATCACATCGAGGTCGGCGGGGGGTACAACATGCCGTCGATCGGTTCCTTCAATCGAACCATTCAACGGCACGAAGGCTATGGGGCGAGTCTCAAAGCGAAGATTCGCGAGGAGTACGGAACGTTTGTCAGTTTCGCCGGGCGCGGCGAAATGATCCCGAACGAACACAGCTATTGCGAGATCGATCCCGACGTGGTTGACCAGTGGGGAATCCCTGTCCTGCGCTTCCATTTCAAGTGGAGCGACTACGAGAGGGCGCAGGTG
>JADGHK010000765.1 GCA_019686145.1 Bryobacteraceae bacterium
GATTCATTCAGATCGTAGTTGTTCGAGAGGAACTTCACCGGGCCGCCGGAATTCAGGTTGAACCGCCCGGATGTTTGGAACTGCGTGGCGCCTCCGTCCGTGTAATCGGGGAATCCGACGAAGCCGAGCTCCGCGTTCGTGCGAGTGACAGAGGGGAAATCCGATGAAACGGACCGCGTGTAGCCGAGCGTGATCTGGTTCAGGAGATTCGGCGTAATGATGAAGGTGTGGTTGATGCCGGCGTTCTGATTCTGGACGCTCTGCCGCCGCCCCATCCAGCCAGGAATGTTTGAACCGAAGTCAAGGCTCTCCACATCAACCGCGTTTCTGCCCAGGTAGTAGTGACCGAACAAGGTCTGGCGGTCGGAGATGTTCCAATCCACGCGCCCCATCCCCAGATCGGCGTTGCGCGGCGCAGGTGCAATGCCTGAGAGCCGCCCGCCCGGAGGTGCGTCGGGGATGTACTTCAGCAGGTTCACGGCAACCGGATCGAAGAGGCTCGACGGGATCCGGTTGTTCGGGAACGGGTCGCCGGTGAAGGGATTGACGAGCTGCCGGCTCAGGTGCGAGAAATCGCCAGCCTTCTCGGCTGCGGTCGGTGGAAAGGCGTTGACCTCGGTCGCGGCCCGGCGGTCGCGAATGCCTTCATAAGCGCCAAAGAAGAACAGCTTATCCCGGCGAATGGGGCCGCCCGCGGAGGCTCCGAACTGGTTCTGACGCTCGGACGGCTTCGTGGGGAGAAAGAAGTTGCGGGCGTTGAAGGCGCTATTGCGGTGGAACTCCCACAATGTCCCGTGAAAACTGTTGCCGCCGCCCTTGGTGACGACGGTTACAACAGCGCCAGCGTTTCGACCGCTCTCGGCGCTGAAGTTGCTCGTCTGGATGCGCACTTCCTGCACCGCGTCCGGCGGCGGGACGTTCAATCCGGTATTGCGGGACGGATTCGCGAAGAACGTTCCGTTCAGAGTGTAGTAGGTTTGGTTCGCGCGGCTGCCGTTTACAGTCATCGTCGATCCGCCGCGGGCATGAGTGACGTCGCTATTAGACGGCGCCGTCGACTGCGTAACACCTGGCAGAAGCGATGCGAGTCCCATAACGTTTCTGCCGCTCAAGGGCAGTTCGACAATCCGGCGGTCATTGACAACGGAAGCGAGCGTCGAGGAGCGCGTATCAACGACCGACGCCGAGGCGCTCACTACGACTGATTCCGTGACGGCGCCGAGATCCATTTGAATATCAGCACGCACGTTCTGATCGCCGGTCAGAATGACGCCCGTGTTCGAATATTTCTTAAACCCCTGCGCTTCCGCCTCAATCGTGTATGAGCCGGAAACAAGCGCGAGGAACTGATAGAAGCCCTCCGCATTGGAAGTGGTTTGGCGCTTCGCGCCCGTGCTTTCGTGGGTGATCTGAACCGTTGCGTTGGGAACCGAGGCGCCAGAGGCGTCTCGTACATAGCCGCTGATCGTGCCACGAACCTGGGCCATTGCAGCGGGCGCTACGAGTAATAGCGCTCCAAGAAACAGCCGTACGAAATAGTTAGGAAGCATAAGAGTCACACTTCTCCTTGATTACGCTCCGACGCGAACCGGCTGCACGGCCGGCTGCAACTGCCGGGACATCTGCTCGTATACCGCTTCGAGAGCCATCACGATGGCTCCGTGCAAGGCGGCATCGTCGCCGAGTCTCGACAGAGAAACCGTGACCGGCCATGGAATCGTTTTCGAGAGAAAACTTCGAATCGCTTCGATTGTGTGCGCGAAGACCTCGCCCGAGAGCACAACGACATCCGGGTCAAACGCGAGGGCCTGTTGAGCCACGACTACTTTCAAACGAGACTCCAGCTCCCGCGCAATAGGAACCGCTTCGGGATCGGCGTCTGCGGCCGCCAGAAACAGCGCCGCAATAGGCGTGTTCGCTTTTAACAGGGAGCGGAGCATAGGTGAGCGGCGGGCAGCGATCGCCACTCGTTTTGCGATCCGGTCAGCCCCGACCACAGACTCCAGATGTCCGCGCGGGTCCGGGTGCTCGAGAGCCGCCTGAGGATCGGGCGCGACGTGACCTATCTCGCCGGAGGCCAGTGCGAGCCGTGATAGATCCTGCGATCGATCGCGGTAGCCGAGCCGA
>JADGHK010000766.1 GCA_019686145.1 Bryobacteraceae bacterium
CTTCCGGACGCTTATGCGTTCACGGTGCTGAGCTGGTCGCGTCCGCTGAAGATCGATCTGTCCGGGTTCAAGAATATCGGCGCGTATCTGGAGCGCGTCGGCCAGCGTCCCGCAGTGAAAGCGGCCATGAAAGCCGAGGGTCTGATCAAGTAATCTCCTGAGCTCCCTTCCCCCCGGGAGCCTGGTTCCCGGGCGTGCTGTCTTGTTTTTAGTCCAGCGCGCTCCGGGATTTTTTAAACCGGATTCCCGAATTGCCGAGACGGAGAGTAAGCCGATCAGCTCTCGGAGGTGACACCCGTGCCGATGGGGCAGGAAAGACCGGTGCCGCCGATGCCGCAGTAACCATGCGGAACCTTCGCGAGATACTGCTGATGGTAGTCCTCGGCGAAGTAAAACTCGGTCAGCTCCTTGATTTCCGTCGTAATGGGTCCGTATCCGTTGGCTGACAACACGTGTTGGTAGGCTTCTTTGGAGGCTTCGGCCAAGTGCCGCTGCTCGGGCGAGCTCGTGTAGATGGCTGACCGGTATTGGGTCCCGATGTCGTTGCCCTGGCGCATGCCCTGCGTGGGATCGTGGTTCTCCCAGAACGTTTTGAGCAGCTTTTCGTAGCTGATCACTTTGGGGTCGTAGACCACCAGAACAACTTCGGCATGGCCGGTGGCGCCTGAACAAACCTCTTCATAAGTGGGGTTTGGCGTGTAGCCGCCAGCATATCCCGAGGCGGTGATCCAAGTTCCGTCACCCAGCTCCCAGAATTTCCGCTCGGCGCCCCAGAAGCATCCCATTCCGAAAACAGCCTGCTCAAAGCCTTCCGGATATGGCCCTTTCAGCGGCCGGCCGTTCACGAAGTGTTTTTCTGCGGTCGGAATTGGAGTGGGCCGGCCCTTCAAAGCCGTATGCGGGCTCGGCATCTGCAGCTTCTTGCGGGAGAAAAGCATCTGGTCACCTGATGGTGAGTGGTGGAGGCGATACGAACAGGCTCGGTGTTGATATAGTGTGCCCGGGCCGGGTGGGAACAACGTCGCAAGTCACTTCGCCGCGATTGCCCACCCGCGTATCACGACGCCACGGGAGGGGCGAATGACCGAGAATAAGAATCTTGAGGGGGCTGCGCCAGCTTCCTCGGAGGCTTCGCCTACAGAAAACAAAGAGCGGATCGAGTCGCGGGAAAGCAAAGGTTCGTCCGGAGAGCTTGCCGACAGCTCGACTCCGGCGCCTTCCGATTCTCTCTCTGCCCGTACGGCCCAACCGGATGCTGATCCTCAGCCGGCGGCTCGAACCCCATCATCCGAGCCTTCGCCAGTTGCTCCCAACGAGGTCAAACCTCAAACCTCGCCGACAGTTCTGCCGGCCGCCAGCCCACAGCGCGTCTATCAGGCGAGCACGGTCCGGAAAACGATCCTCTCATTTGTTTTCCTGCTTTTGCTGCCCTTCTTCGCGAGCCTGCCGGCTATGATGGTGCAGCGGATCATCCATCAGCTTTGGCCGGATATGCTGGGCTTCACGATTTTCGCGGTCGCTTTTGCAATCGTTATGCTGCTGCTCCTCTTCGAGCTGATTCATTCGATACGGGCCCGCGTCACCATTGGCGAAAGCTCCGTGCAGCTCACCCTTCCGGCCGCACGCGGCATTTCCATGCCGAAGTTCTTCTACAAAACGCACGACATTCCTTATTCGGATATCGAGACCGTGGAGACACGGCGCGAGGTCTACGGCGGAGCAATCGCGCCGGTCATGCTTCGCGGCGCACGGATCGTAACGAAGTCAGGCCAGAAAATTTCACTCGGCTACGTCAACGAGGCGAACGTCGATCCGCTGCTGCCAGTCCCGGAGATTGCTGCAGAAATCGCGCGGCGGGCCGGGGTTCCTGTCGTGGATCACGGTACGGTTCGTCGGCAGGTCCACAAAAAGATCCGCGGGATTCGGGCTACTGATGACGCCGCGCGCCCGATCACCGAAGAGGATATCGCGGCGCTGAACAGGCGGCACAATAACGTGATGATCGGCATTTGCGGCGCTCTGTTCCTCCTCGTTTCCGCGGGCCTGATGGTGGACATCTCGAGGTCGGACATCGATCTTGGCGAACGGGCGCATCAGCTCGTCCAGACCCTCATGAAGCCTCTCT
>JADGHK010000767.1 GCA_019686145.1 Bryobacteraceae bacterium
CACGACGTCGTTGCGCAGGTAGTTCCAGGCGCTGCCGTGAACCTGGTTTGTCCCGGAGCGCGTGATGACGTTTACCACGCTGCCGCTGTTCGTGCCGTATTCGGCGCTGAAGTTACTCGTCAGAATCTTGAACTGCTGCAAAGCATCAGGCGGCGGAACCAGCGAGTAGCCATTGAACATTGTGTCGTTGTTCGACACGCCGTCGAGCAGGAAGTTATTCGATTGAGTTCGCTGCCCGTTGATGCTGAAAGCATTTGTGGCGGCAGCGCTCTGCGAGGCGAAGCGGGCGGGAGTGGCGACGACGCCCGGCAACAGCGTCCCGAGCTCGGTGTAGTTCCGGCCGTTCAACGGGAGACTCTGGATGGCCTGAGATTGCAAAACGGCGCCGTTGGTGGCGTCCGAGGTATTCACCTGCGGGGCGTCGGCCACAACTCGGACGGACTGCTCGCCTCCGGCTACGACAAGGGTGAGATCGACTCGCGCCTGTTCGTTGACATTCACCAGAATCCCTTCGCGTACCAGATCCTGAAACCTATCCTTTGAAGCAGTGATCGAATAGGCGCCGACCGGCAGGAGCGGGAACAAGTAGGAGCCGTCCTTATCCGACAGCACTTGCCGCTCCAGCCCTGTATGAATGTTCCGGACTCTGATCGCGGCGCTCTCTATCGCTGCGCCTGTCTGATCGGTGACCGTGCCGCCAATGGCGCCGGTCCTCTGCTGCGCCTGCAACATTGCCAGCGACAGGAGAATACCGGTAACGAATCGAGTCAATCCCATCAGTTCTAGAGTACGAGATTTCGATTACATTCCGGCAATGCCGAGGTTACAGAGCGGTGAACAGGCTGACAGGAAGGCGCGGGCGTCAGTACCGGCGCTTGTTCCGATCGGGAGGATTTCCGGTTCCGGCTGTCTCGGAGCCTTCGCTGCCATAAGTCAGGCGGCCCGCTTCCTCCGGGTCGGGTTGCGAGAGGCCAACGATGGTGTGCCGGCTGCCAATCTCCCCCTCCCACTCGACGGTCCGCAGATCCGGCCAATGATGCTTGTCGAAACCGGGAGCGGCTTCGAGCGTTCGGCGGTCAACGTTCACGATGAATTCATTGTTGAAAGTATCGACGTCGAGCCGGTCCCAGGGAACCGCGAACAATTTGGCTCCAAGCCCCAGGAGGCCCCCGAAGGAGACCACCGCATAGCTGATATAGCCAGTGTTGATGTCAACGACCAGGTCCTTGATTGTTCCGAGATCTTCTCCGGTTCTGCTGCGGACGCGATCGCCGATAAGGCGCGTCGCCCGGAGCAGAACCGGCCGAGGTTCACGGTTTGCCTCCGGAACGCTGTCGATCGGCTTATCGATTGACACTTCCTCCTGGCCGATTGGCGTGTCCTGTTGATACGAAGGCATGGTTCTCCTCTAGAAAGGAGACGCCGCAGCGGCCGCAACTGCTACGAGAGGAGGCTTCGGGTTTTCAGGATAGCGGCTGCGCTGCTTGCTTCCCGCAGCTCGTTTTCCATCACCATACGGAACGCTTCGTCGAAGCTGACCCAGCGCAGCAAAAGGTCTTCTTCGGGATCCGGCTGCGCGTCGAGGAGAGTCAGATCCGTTGCGAGGAAGAGATGTTCGGTGCTTCGCATCACGCCGTTGCACAGGTCGATGGCTCCCAGGCTTCGCCACGTACGCGCCTCGATTCCCGTCTCCTCCCGCAGTTCCCGCCGGGCGGCCTGCAGTATATCGGATTCGCCGTCTCGCGAAGCTCCTCGCGGAATCTCCCATGTATACCGATCAAGCGGGTACCGCCACTGGCCCACCAACGCGACCTGTTCGTGCTCATTCAGGGCCACAATGGCCACCGAGGGCCGCAGCTCGATCACGCCGTACAGGCCGGGTTGACCATCCGGGCGGAGAACCCGGTCTTCACGAACCCGGATCCACGGATTCTCATAGGCGATGCGGCTGCTGAGGGTTTTCCAGGGATTCTGCACCGGAGGTAGGATTCCTCGACACTTCCTTTGTACCATGGCGGCTGGCCCAGGCCAGGTTTAGCGAAGGGAGCGAACGTCCTGCTTAACGGTTGAGCGCGAGCGTGCAGGCCTCGAGCAGCTCTGCCTCGAACGGCCCCGACGGCCTG
>JADGHK010000768.1 GCA_019686145.1 Bryobacteraceae bacterium
GTCGTAGGGCTCGATGGCAGAGAGAGCGCTCGTGATGCGGGCGTAATCGTATCCGCCCCAGCCCGGCATCTGGGCTCCGCCGATGCTGACATAGGCCTCGGGATCAACGGAGTTGATCGCATCCGCGCCCATCTTCAAGGCACGGGCAAACGCGATGTCCATCCACTCCTTGTGATCGGACCACGACGAGAAGTTATCGTCCTTTCTCTTCATGGCCTCGTTCGTCGTTTCGGGGACGACGAGGTCCCACGAGGTAAAATTCGTTCCCCATTGAGCGTTCAAGGCTGCCAGCGTCGTGTACCGCTCCTTCAGCCATGCGCGCATGGCGGCAAGCGAATGATCGGAGAAGTCGAAGTCCCAGAAAGCCGCCAGATCGGCGATGCCTGACTCATCCGCGAGACTATAGAACAGAGGCCGGTACTGTGAGTGATAACGAGCCGACTCAACCAGCCGGTCGTGAATCTTCTGCAGCCAGACGGGGTCGGACAGGCTGGGGTGGCGCTTGAACGCCTCCTTGCTCGTCGGGTCCTTCTTATACAGCTCTTTGGCTTGCAGGAAGGACCACTGAGGTTTGCGATCACGGCGGAAGCGGTGATACTCCGCGTAAAAATCCGTCGCGATATTCTCCGCGTACCAGCGCAGGTCGTTCGAGAGCAGAAAATCCGGCGGGGTCTTTGCCCTTCCGCTGTACTGGCCGGCGCTCACTCCGTACGACGCCTTCAACTCGCGGAAGACCTGCGGCGGATGCTGCTGCCACATGATGATGTTGTAATCCCACCAGCGACGGTCGGGCGGCTTGGCAATAAAGGAGACCTGAGCCGATTCGTTGCGCTCATCCGGCTTCCCTGCCTGATCCACTCCCTTGAGGGACAGCCGGACCTCCAGCGTATTGCGCATTCCCACGGCACGCCGCAGATCCAGGTGGAATTGAATGTCGGTCTCGTCCACAAGCTCGACGGGTATGGTCTGGTCTTCGACGACCCGATTGTAGACGTCAGTCCAGCGAATCGTAAGCTGCCCCTTGCCCGTCGCTTGAGGCTGCGTCCGGTATATGACAGTGACAGGACCATCACGCTCGAGTGCGGGAGAAGGCAGAATCACTTCGCCGGCCCAGGCGGAAACAGGGATCAACGCTAGGAGGTTCAGGAAGAAACGTCGCATGACACAAGAAAAAAACCGGCGACGGCCCGGAAAGGCCGCCGCCGCTGCTCAAAGCAAGAGATCCGAGCTACCAGGTGAAGCGCGCGCGCAACTGAATTACGCGCGGAGGATTCAGCTGCTGGCTAAGATCCTGCAGCCCGGTCGTCGTATTTGGGAGCACATCGACCGGATGGTTGAACGCATTGAAGAAGTCCGCGGAAAACTGGAGGTTCGTACCCTCATTGATCCTGAAATACTTGGATACGCTGATATCCGTGTTCCAGAATCCGGGCCCAAGGAAGAAGTTCCTTGCATTCCAGTTCACTGCATCTTCGATCGTCGTAAGGCGCGTCGTGCCATCGGCGAGTTGCACCGGCAGCCGGTTATCCAGGAGCGGACCGACTTGCCGCAGCACGCGCTGCGAACGGTCAACCGGGATGAGGGCCTGCAGCTTCGACTGATCCACACCGGTTGCCTGGGTCACATCGAAGTCACCCCTGAACCAGAGCCGCTGCGGCCGGCCGCCGAAGTTCAGCAGAAGACGTTCGTCCGCGTCGAGCGTCGGATCGCCGAACAGATAGCGGTTCGCCGCAACTCCCATCCAGTTGCCGCTCCGCCACTCGCCGATCGTGGATAGTTGCCAGCCTCCGATCAGCGCATCCATGAAGCGGCCGCTTGAACCGCCGAAGCGCCGTCCCTTGCCAAACGGCAAGTCGTACACGCCATTCCACCGGACGCGATGGGGCGGAACGTAGCCGCTGTTATAGTACACGAGGCGCAATAGATCGTCGTAGCTCATCTGAGGAGCGCCGAGAATCTGATTGGCCGAAGGAACCTGCGCGACCCCGGTCCCGACGGCATTGATGGCCCCGTTGCCAGACTGAAAGCCGTCCGCATCAGACGTTGTCAGCGCACGGCTGAACGTATAGAAAATCTGGAACTGGACACCCGAGGAGTAGCGCTTTTCGAACTCTGCCTGCAAC
>JADGHK010000769.1 GCA_019686145.1 Bryobacteraceae bacterium
GCCTGGAACTGTTCAACCTCAGGGAGGATCCCGGCGAGCGGGTTAACCTTGTGCGAAAGATGCCGGCCACGGCGAAAGACTTGCACAGGTGGCTCCAGGCATGGAGGCAGAGCGTCAAAGCGGCCATGCCGAAAGAGAATCCGAATTATGATCCGGCAATGGCAGACCAGGGCCTCACTGGGGTTGAGCCAATCACCAAGCCCTCGGATTAGAGAAAATCGAAGTAGAGGGCTAAACGATCCGAATGTCGAAAACATCCCCATCGTCAGCAAGCGCGGTTGACCGGTCCACCGATCTGTTTCAGCAGCGCGGCCACCCGTTGGACGTCTTCTTCACGCCGAATGGCGTGGCGGTCATTGGCGCGACAGAAACGCCGGGCAGCGTGGGACGCACGACGCTATGGAACTTGATCAGCAGTCCGTTCGGCGGTACGGTCTTTCCCGTCAATCCCAAGAGGAGTAGCGTCCTTGGCATCAAGGCATATCCGAGCGTGAAGGATATTCCGGCGCAGCTGGATCTGGCGGTAATCGCCACGCCTGCTCCGACAGTCCCGGACATTATTCGGGAATGCGGGGAGGTCGGCATACGGGGCGCTGTTGTGATCTCTGCTGGCTTCAAGGAGCTCGGTCCGGAGGGAGCGAAACTCGAGCGCGAACTGCTGGAGGAAGCGCGCAAGGCGCGCATACGTATTATTGGCCCCAACTGCCTGGGTCTGATGAGCCCGCCCACGGGTGTCAACGCGACATTTGCAGCCGGCATGGCGCGACCAGGGAACGTGGGCTTCATCAGCCAGAGCGGGGCGCTGTGCACAGCGGTTCTCGACTGGAGCTTCCGGGAGCTGGTGGGCTTCAGCGCGTTTATTTCCATCGGGTCGATGCTTGACGTGGATTGGGGCGACCTGATTGACTATCTCGGCAACGATCCGCGTACCCGCAGCATTCTGATCTACATGGAATCGATCGGCAATGCCCGCAGCTTTCTTTCCGCTGCGCGCGAAGTGGCCCTGACCAAGCCGATCATCATCATCAAAGCAGGCCGTACGGCAGCTGGAGGGAAAGCAGCCGCCTCGCACACTGGCTCTCTGACCGGAAGCGACGCGGTGCTTGATGCGGCCTTCCGCCGAACCGGGGTCCTGCGAGTGAACAACATCTCCGATCTCTTTTACATGGCGGAGGTATTGGCCAAGCAGCCGAGACCGAAGGGTCCGCGGCTGATGATCCTGACAAATGCAGGAGGGCCCGGCGTATTAGCGACGGACGCCCTGATCACGGCAGGCGGTGAACTGGCGGAACTGTCCCCGGAGACGGTGAACAACCTGAACGCCATCCTTCCTTCGCACTGGAGCCGCGGCAACCCGATCGACATTCTCGGCGATGCCAGCCCGGAACGTTACGCCAAATCGCTTGAAATCGCGGCAAAGGATCCCAACAGCGACGGTCTTCTCGTGATTCTGACCCCGCAGGCAATGACGGATGCCACGAAGACCGCAGAGCATTTGAAGCCTTACGCCAGACTCGGTAACAAGCCGGTGCTCGCAAGCTGGATGGGCGGCGCCGAAGTTGCCACGGGAGAGACAATTTTGAATGCCGCCAACATCCCGACCTTTCCTTATCCGGACACAGCCGCTCGCGCCTTCCATTACATGTGGCGATACACGTACAACCTGCAAGGCTTGTACGAGACGCCGGTCATGCACGAAGGCGATCACAATGACGCGGAGAATCGGGAGAAAGTGCGGAACATCATTTCAAATGCCAGGAGTGCGGGCCGCACGATCCTGACCGAGTTCGAATCGAAGGAGGTGCTGAAAGCGTACGGCATTCCGACCGTGCCGACGCGGATCGCAAAGTCAGAAGACGACGCCGTCCGGCATGCCGAGGAGGTCGGCTACCCGGTCGTTGTTAAGCTCCACTCGGAGACGATTACTCATAAGACCGACGTCGGCGGGGTGCAGCTTAATCTCAAGGATGCGCAGGCGGTCCGGTCTGCATGGCAGAGCATCTTCACAGCCGTTCAAGAACGCGCCGGCATCGAGCACTTCCAGGGAGTGGCCGTACAACCGATGATTCCGCTGGACGGCTACGAGCTGATCCTCGGAAGCAGTATCGATCCTCAGTTC
>JADGHK010000770.1 GCA_019686145.1 Bryobacteraceae bacterium
GCGAATAATGAACAGATCTCCCGGCTCGGCGCCGGTCAGCAAATCGGGAACGATTCGCGAGTCGGAGCAGGTAATAAAGAGCGAATGGGGTGTCTGCTTTTGCGCAAGACTCTCAAAAAGCTCTCTTTTCGAGGGATATACCTCGTTGTGAAATCGCACCAATCCTTCGAGTAAACGTCTCATCTCCTTCTCTCGTGGCTTTACCAATCAATGGTTTTGAACCGATAATCCATGGACCCGGGCATGGTGCGACATGGGACCAGCCACCGCCAGACCACGGCCAAAAAGTTAACAGTTGTGGGAGTTCGAGGGCTAGAGTGAGGGGGGCGATCTGCCGGAGGACGGCACCTGTACGACCGGCCGGGGCGCCGGGATGCGCAGGCCTTCTACCAGCTCCGAAGCGGCGAGAACGACCTCAAAAAGCTGAGGAGACGATGCTTCGGCTGACAAATGGTCGACCGGCGTATTTGCCGGCGATGAACGGACAACGGATTGGGAGGAGTCTCGCGAGCAAACACTCGTCTCGTGAGAGCCCTCCCTGGATGGTTCCAGGTGGACGGGCTCGCCGTCGGCATCCGCCCGGAGGCTCCGCAGATTTACCCGGGAACGGGCGTTCCTGTGCGTCCAGGCGTCCGGCAAGCTGAAGGCTCCAGCCGCGAAGGCGGAAAGAAGCGCCACGGCAACGAGGAACCTGAATCTGTTGTGGAGTCGCTTCATCGGAAAAGCTGCGGTTGCACGAACCTCACTTCGGCTGACTATATGACGGCTTCTTTATCATGCCTTGAAGTGGAGCTTCAATGCAACACGCCTGTTCCTGAAGCTTTAGCGCTTGACTGCAACGTGATACGATAGTTGAGTGTCAGGCCTCGGGCTTCGTGCAACGAGCGGCTGCGAACCCCGCCAGGTCCGGAAGGAAGCAACGGTAGTAGTTCAGCTCGTGTGCCGCGGATCACCCGGGGTCTGGCTCTATTTAGCGAAGCTAATCTTTCTGCGGAGTGGCTGCTCCTTGGCAGGGTTTGTGTTAACATCACACCACCTCGCCGGCGACCCTTTCCATGTATCAAGTTATCGCCAGGAAGTACCGGCCTCAGTCCTTTGCCGACCTGATCGGCCAGGAACACGTCAGGACGACGCTGGAGAACGCCATCAGCCAGCGCCGGATCGCGCACGGCTACATCTTCGCGGGACAACGTGGAACGGGAAAGACGACTGTGGCCCGTATTCTTGCGCGGTGCTTGAACTGCGTCGAAGGTCCGACGACAGCTCCCTGTGGAAAATGCGCAAGCTGCCTTGAGATCTCCGGCGGCAACGCCGTGGACGTCATCGAAATCGACGCTGCTTCCAATCGCGGCATCAACGAGATGCGCGAGCTTCGCGAGAATGTCCGCTACCGTCCGGCTAGGGATCGCTATAAAGTTTTTATCATCGACGAGGCGCATCAGATTACAAATGAAGCCTTCAACGCGCTTCTGAAGACCCTTGAGGAGCCTCCCGAGTGGGTGGTCTTCGTGCTGTGCACCACCGAAGTCCACAAGATCCCCACAACTATCGGATCCCGCTGCCAGCAGTTCAGTTTCCGGTCCGTTGACTTCAAGGATCTCGTGTCACGCATGGCCTGGATTTGCGAACAGGAAGGAGTGCAGGCCGATCCGGAAGCTTTGGCGGTATTGGCGCAGGCGGGCGAAGGCAGTGTGCGCGATTCCCTTTCCGCCCTCGACCAGGCAATCGCCTGCTGCGGGAACCACCTTACCCCGGCAGAGGTACGCGGTCTGCTCGGAATGTTCTCCCTGGAATCGCTCGAGAAAGTGAGCACAGCTCTTGCCAGGAGCGATTCACAGGCGATGCTTGAAGTGGTCGCTGAGCTCGAACGCAACGGCCACAACCTCCAGCACTTCTGCCGGGAACTGGCGCGATTCTTCCGGAATTTGCTGGTCGCGCGGATCGCGGGCGCGGGTACGAGGTTGATTGCCGCTTCAGGACGGGAGCAGGAGCGTCTCGCCGAAATTGCGTCGGGCTTCTCCGAAGAGGACCTGACGCGTTACCTGCAGCTCACGCTCGAATCTTTCCGCGAGCTGCAGACCTCGCTTCAGCCTCGCTTTCATCTCGAGAT
>JADGHK010000019.1 GCA_019686145.1 Bryobacteraceae bacterium
CGGATCGAACCACACCACGAACGAAGAGAATTACTACCTGCAAAAGTTCGCGCGGCAAGGGTTAGGAACGAACAACATCGACCACCGCCGGACTGGCGATGTCGTTTCTCTCATCGATGCTCTCAGCGGCGCCTCCGGAAAGCTCGCTCAGTTCAGCGACCTGTACTCGACGAAGGCTGCGCTGGTGATCTCCAGCGACCTCTCCCAGCAGCATCCGCTGCTGGCCTTCCAGCTTCGCGCCAATTACAGGCATCACCAGATGAGGATGTATGCGGTCACGCCGGGACCGGTGCGCGAGGACAAGTATGCCGTGCGCAGCATCCGGGTTCAGCCCGGCGGAGAGCTGGAAGCCGTCGAGAGCCTCCGCGACGAGCTGAAGGCGAACGGGGAGCTGCTGGTGATCTTCGGCGATGCGATCAAGGGCGAGGCAGTTCGGAAGCTGGTTTCGTTCGGCGAATCGCTGGGCATCCCTGTAAAGTACCTGGCCCTCGTCGATTACTCGAACTCACGCGGCGCCCTTGATATGGGAATGGTGCCGGAGCTGCTGCCCGGCTACCGCCCAGCCAGCGAAAACGGCCTCGAACCGGGGCTGAACATGAATGAAATGCTCGCCGCGCCGGATCTCGATGTCCTGTGGGTGGTGGGCGAAAACCCGCTGGAGAAGCAGGCGCCTGCGTCCGATCGTACCTTTATCGTCGTCCAGGACATGTTCCTAACAGAAACAGCACGGTATGCCACCATCGTCCTTCCGTCCGCATCCGCGTACGAGAAGACGGGAACTGTGACGAACGTGACCGGCGAGGTGCAACGGCTGAAGAAAGGTCCGAAGACGATGGGCGCAAAGCCGGATCTGGAGATTTTCGGGCTCATCGCGAAAGGAATGGGTCTCAGCCTCGGCGTGTGGACGCCTGACGCCGTATTTGAAGAGATTCGCCAAACGGTGCGCGGTTATGATGTTTCTTTGCCAGTCATCGCCACCGGCGGAGCTGCGCAAACCGCTCCCGTCAATGGCCGGGTACCTGTTCAAGTCCGTCCTGAACTCATCCGGTCTGCCGGCGACACTCTCTTTACTTCTGGATCACTGGGCCGCTATTCAAAGACTTTGAGCGCTGTGGTTGAAGCGCCCGGCGCACTTTATAAGCCGTGACGAAAGGCTCGCGCTAAGGAATGGAATTCTACATCATCACCCTCGTAAAGGCCGCACTGATTGCCTTCGTGTTGCTTACTGCCGCGGCGTACCTGGTATGGCTGGAGCGAAAGGTTCTCGCACACATCCAGCTTCGCCTCGGTCCCTCGCGGGTGGGACCACACGGGCTGCTTCAGCCGCTGGCCGACGCGGTGAAGCTGCTTACCAAGGAAGACTTGATTCCGCGGGATGCACACAAGCCCTTCTACCTCCTCGCCCCGCTCCTGGCCGTTTCCCTCTCCCTGATTTCTATCTGCGTCATCCCGTTCGGTCCTGAAGTTGAGATTTTCGGCTACCGCACGTATCTTCAGTTGACGGATCTGAGCATTGGCGTGCTCGTCGTGCTGGCGGTGTCGTCCTTAAGCGTGTACGGCGTTGCGCTTGCCGGATGGGCTTCAAACAGCAAATACTCTTTGCTCGGCGGCCTTCGCAGCTCGGCGCAGATGGTGAGCTATGAGCTGCCGCTTGCCATCACGGTGGCAGCCCCGCTGTTGCTTGCCAATACCTTGAGCTTTCGCGAGCTCGTCGATGCGCAAGCCGGCTACTACTTCGGCATCATCCCCCGCTGGAACATTTTCCAGTTCCCGATGCCCCAGATCTTCGGCTTCATCATCTTTTTGATTGCCGCCTTCGCCGAGACCAACCGCGTCCCCTTTGACCTGCCGGAAGCGGAGAACGAGCTGGTGGCAGGCTTCCACACGGAGTACAGCAGCATGAAGTTCGCGGCGTTCTTCACAGCCGAATACATCAACATCATGACGATCTGCTGTGTGGCTACGCTGCTGTTCCTTGGCGGGTGGCAGCCGCTCTTCCCTGCGCAGTATGGTTCGGACTTTGTCCCGGTCCTGGTGAACCTGGGCGCAGCAGCCGTGGCCCTGTACCACGGACTGAATCCGGCGCGGCCCAAGGACCGGTTGACGCTGCCTGTCGTGGCGGCCGTCTTCGCGGGCATTGCTCTTCTGTTCCTGGTGCCTTTCCTGAAGCCGATTCTGGTGCCGTTGTTCTGGTTCGCTACCAAGACCGGTTTTCTGGTCTTTGTGTTTATCTGGGTGCGAGGAACGCTGCCTCGATTCCGGTACGACCAGCTCATGAAGTTCGCCTGGACGTTTCTCTTCCCGGTGGCTCTTCTCAACCTGCTGGCGACCAGCTTCCTTGTCGCAGTGACTAGCAAGTAAAAATGGACGCGATACTCTTCCTCATCTTCGCAACCATCGCCGTCTTGTGCGCGATCAACCTTGTCGTGCAGAAGCACCCGATTTCGAGCGCGCTGTCCCTGATTGGCGTCATGGCGTCGCTCGCTGTGCTGTATCTGCTCCTTGGCGGCGAATTTCTGGCGGCGGTTCAGCTCATCGTTTATGCCGGCGCGATCATGGTGCTTTTTGTGTTCGTCATCATGCTGTTAAATGCCGGCGCGGAACGGCGGTCGAACCGGTCGCTGATGGCCACGCTGTTCGGAGTCCCACTGCTGGCCGCGTTTCTGGCGCTGGTCGCCTACGTCATTCAGCGCGGCCTGCCGCCGACCGAAGGCGTCTACTTTGGCGGATTCACGCAGGGGACGCCGCGCGCTATCGGCCGCGTGCTGTTTACCCAGTACCTCCTGCCCTTTGAGGTGACGTCGGTGCTCATCCTCATCGCCATCATCGGCGCGGTTGTGCTGGCCCGGAAGGAGATCTGACAACGATGCAGAGCATGACGAGTGTTCCGCTGTCGTGGTACCTGATCCTGAGTGCGATTCTGTTCGCCCTCGGCGTCGCCGGATTTGTCATCCGGCGTAATCTGATTACCGTGTTCATGTCCATCGAACTGATGCTGAACGCGGTGAACCTGTCGTTTATCACGTTTTCGTATCAACTGAAGCAGGTGGACGGGCATATCTTTTCCTTCTTCGTGATGGTCGTGGCCGCCGCCGAAGCCGCTGTCGGCCTTGCGATTATCCTGACGGTATTCAAGAACCGTTCCTCGCTGCAGATTGACGACATCAGCTCGATGAAGTATTAACCCGATGCATCATCTCTGGCTCATTCCCACAATTCCTCTCGCCGGCTCCATGATCAATCTGCTGCTTGGCCGGCGCTTGCCGAAGATTGCCGTAAGCGGGGTGGCGATCGGCTCCGTGCTCCTCTCCTTTCTCTGGGTCCTCAACGTACTGAGCGGCCTTGGAAGCCTGGAAGAGGCACACGTCGAGCGATACTTCACCTGGATCCAGAGCGGCGCCTTCAACGTAGGCTTTGACCTCATGGTTGACCGCCTTACGGCTGTGATGCTGCTTGTGGTGACTGGCATTGGCCTCCTCATCCACATCTACTCCTCGGGCTACATGGCGCATGAAGAAGGATTCTCCAGGTTCTTTGCCTACCTGAACCTGTTCATGTTCTTCATGTTGATCCTGGTGCTGGCGGCAAACTACCTGGTTCTCTTCGTGGGATGGGAGGGCGTCGGCCTTTGCAGTTACCTCCTCATCGGTTTTTACTACCTGAAGAAAAGCGCGGGGGATGCGGGCAAGAAAGCTTTCATCGTCAACCGTGTTGGCGACTTTGGTTTCTCGCTGGCGATGTTCCTCATCGTCGTCACGTTCGGGACCCTCGATTTCGGCCGCGTGTTCGCTCAGGCGAAAGACATGCCGGTCGAAGCCGGCGTGGGTACGCTTACGCTGATCTGCCTGCTGCTGCTGCTCGGCGCAACTGGTAAGTCCGCCCAGGTGCCTCTGTACGTCTGGCTGCCCGACGCGATGGAAGGCCCGACCCCGGTTTCCGCCCTGATCCACGCAGCGACGATGGTCACCGCGGGCGTCTACATGGTGGCGCGCTCTTCCACGCTTTACCTGAAGGCGCCGCTCGCGATGGATGCGGTAGCGATCATCGGGTTGGTTACGGCCGTGCTCGCAGCCACGATCGGCCTTGCGCAGAACGATATCAAAAAAGTATTTGCCTATTCCACGGTTTCGCAGCTTGGATACATGTTCCTGGCGCTCGGCGTTGGCGCCTTCTCTGCTGGAATTTTCCACGTAGTCACGCACGCCTTCTTCAAGGCGCTGCTCTTCCTGGGCGCCGGCAGCGTCATTCACGCGCTGGAAGGCGAACAGGACATGCGGCATATGGGCGGGCTCAGGTCGAAGATTCCGGTCACATTCGCGACGATCTTCTGCGCGGCCGTTGCGATTGCCGGCGTACCGCCCTTCTCGGGCTTCCATAGCAAGGATGAAATCCTGCTTGCGGCGCATCACCACGCGCCCTGGATGTACTGGGTTGGCGTTGTCACCGCGGGCATGACCGCCTTTTATGTGTTCCGTGCAATCTTCATGACGTTCTTTGGCTCCTATCGGGGCCATCATCACCCGCACGAATCGCCGTGGGTGATGCTCGGACCGCTGTGCATTCTGGCCCTGCTTTCGCTCGGCGGCGGCTACATCCACATTCCGCACTTCCTCGAACCGCTGTTCCCGCTGGCCGAGGGCGCGCATGAGCCGGCCCTGGTCTACATTTCCGTAGCGGCCGGCCTTGCCGGCATCGGACTGGCGTGGCTGATGTACGTCGCGCAGCCCGGGCTTCCCGATGCGATCGCCGGATCCTTCCGCGGTCTGTACACGCTGGTTTACAACAAGTACTTTGTCGACGAAATCTACGACGCCGCGATCGTTCACCCGCTCCGGGACGGATCCCGGTCGGTGCTGTGGAAGGGCATCGACGAGGGTGTGATTGACAATGCAGTCAACGGGATCGGACGCAGCGCCCGCAACGTTGGCAGTGTGCTGCGCGTGATGCAGTCCGGCTATATCCGAAGCTACGCCACCTGGGTTGTCCTGGGTTCGGTGATTGTCGTGGCCGCCATCAGTTTTCTGGGAGGTAGCCGCTAGATGCTACTGAACATGATCTTGTTTGTGCCGCTGGCGGGGTTCCTCCTGCTGCTCTTCTTTCCGAGGGAGCAGCGCGGGGCGATCAGGACAACGGCTCTGCTCATCTCGCTGCTGGTTTTTGTCGCTTCCCTTGGTTTGATACCAGAAGTCCGGAACGCGCCGACCGCTACGTCCTACGAGACGAACGTCTCGTGGATTGACTACCCGCCCATTCGCTACCACGTCGGCATCGACGGCCTGAGCCTGTGGCTGGTGATTCTGTCAACGCTCCTCACGCCGATTACGGTGCTGGTTTCCTGGAACTATATCGAGAAGCGAGTCAAGGAATTCTTCGCGTTCCTGCTGCTGCTCGAGTTCGGAATGATCGGCGTGTTCCTGGCGATGGACCTTTTCCTGTTCTACGTGTTCTTCGAGGTCACGCTGGTTCCGATGTACTTCCTGATCGGAATCTGGGGGCACGACAAGCGCATCTACGCGGCGGTCAAATTCTTCCTGTACACTCTGGCCGGCTCCGTCCTGATGCTTGCCGCAATCATCTACCTGTACAATCGCGGCGGCACGTTCGACTACCCGATTCTGCTGGAGATGCTGCGGAACGGCCGGCTGGCATTGAGTTCCACGGAGCAGTTCTGGCTCTTCATGGCGTTCTTCTTCGCCTTTGCGGTGAAGGTGCCGCTGTTCCCGCTGCATACATGGCTGCCGGACGCGCACGGCGAGGCGCCCACGGCCGGATCCATCATCCTGGCATCGGTTTTGCTGAAGATGGGAACCTACGGACTGGTTCGTTTCTGCCTGCCGATGTTCCCGGGCGCGGCGCGCGACAATGCTCCCTGGATCGTTGCACTGGCGATCACCGGCATCATCTACGGCGCGCTGGTCGCAATGATTCAGCCGAACATGAAGCGGCTGGTCGCGTACTCTTCGGTAAGCCACCTCGGTTTTGTCGTACTCGGAATTTTCTCTTTCAACCAGCTCGCGCTTGATGGCGCGGTCTACCAGATGCTGAACCACGGCGTCTCCACCGGTGCGCTCTTCATGCTCGTCGGTTACCTGTATGAGCGCCGGCACTCGCTCGAGATTGCGGATTACGGCGGGGTGGCAACCCCGGCGCCGTTCCTGGCAGCGATGTTCATGGTCACGATGCTGGCAAGCGTCGGACTCCCGACGTTAAACAACTTCGTCGGCGAATTCCTCGTGCTCCAGGGCGCTGCCCAGGTCAACTTCACCTGGGCCGTATTCGCCGCAGTGGGTGTGATTCTTTCAGCAGTCTACATGTTGTGGATGTACCAGCGGACTTTCTTTGGCGAGGTCTCGGAGGAGCTCCGAAGCCACATGCACGATCTCTCGCCCCGGGAATGGGCGACGATCATTCCGCTGGTCGTGCTGATGATCTGGATGGGCACGGCCACCCAGACCTTCCTTCCAGTAATCAGCGCGTCAAACGAGCGCACGCTGGAGCAAACGAAAACGAATGTGGAGTTTCAGGTGAACGCGAGCCCGAGTCTCTCTTCTCAGGTAAAGGAGCTTCTGAATGTCCGCTAGCTTCTTGCCAACGGGAGTAGAGTATATACGCCTTCTTCCCGAGATCATTCTCGCCATCTTCGGGACGGTCGTGATGATGGCGAGCCCGCTCCGTCCCAAGGAAAGCCGGAATTTTCTTTATGCCATCACGCTCGTCGGCCTGGCCGCTGCGCTCTGGGCGGCGATTGCCGCCTACGCCAGTCCGGGAACCGCGTTTCAGGACATGGTGATTGTCGACGGATTCGGGACGTTTTTCCGTGTCCTGGTAATAGGCGTCGGCATCCTGACGATCCTCATCTCCCACCAGTACCTGGCGCGGGAGCGAGCCGAGCCCGGCGAATACTATTCCCTGCTTCTGCTGTCGATTCTCGGCCAGTGTGTGATGGTGACGGCCAATGAGCTGATCATGCTCTTCATCGGCCTTGAAGTCTCCTCCATCGCCAGCTACGTCATGGCCGGATATCTGCGGAATGACCAGCGCAATAACGAATCGGCCCTGAAGTATTTTCTGCTCGGATCGTTCGCGACGGCGTTCCTGCTGTATGGCGTGGCCTGGATCTACGGCATCACCGGAACCACCAACCTGGCGGAAGTCCGGGCCGCGCTCCTGACGCCCGGCCTCGCTCCAGCTGGCATGCTGGCGAGCGCTGCTGCCGCTTTGATGTTCATCGGCTTCGCGTTCAAGGTTTCCGCGGCGCCTTTTCATGTGTGGGCCCCGGACGTCTACCAGGGCGCTCCGACGCCGGTAGCCGCCTTCCTCTCGGCTGGCCCCAAAGCCGCCGCCTTCGCGATCCTCCTGCGTGTCTACGCGACGGCCTTCGAGCCGCTCGCGGATCGGTGGGAGCCGGTTCTGTGGCTGTCCGCGCTGCTCACCATGGTGATCGGAAACTTCGCCGCGCTCACGCAGACCAACATCAAGCGCCTGCTCGCGTACAGCTCGGTGGCGCACGCCGGCTATGTTATGGTTGCGGTCACAACGAACACGGAGCTGGGAACGGCAGCCGCGATGTTCTACCTGGCGTCCTACGCCTTCATGAACATCGGCGCTTTTGCGGTGGTCGCACACATCTCCCGCCAGGGCGAGAAGTATGTGCAGATTCAGGATCTGGCAGGTCTCGGAGTGCGGCAACCGCTGACGGCCGCCCTGCTGTCGGTTTTCATGCTGTCGCTGATCGGCGTTCCGCTGACGGCCGGATTCTTCGGGAAGTTCTACATCTTCAAGGCAGCGCTGGATGCAAATCTGGTGTGGCTCACCGTGCTGGGACTTCTGAACAGCGCGGTTGCAGCCTACTACTACCTGCGGGTCATCGTCGTGATGTACATGCAGGAGCCGGTGGAAAGCACGGACTCGCTGCCGCCGCTTCCGACCGGGCTTAAGGCGACCCTGTGGGGCGCCGCAGCCGGAACATTCCTCCTTGGAATTTTCCCTTCCCTCGTGCTCGATTTCGCCGGGCGGTCGGCCGCGCTGGTGAAATAGCAGGGTTTCTCAAGGCCGCGAAGTTTCAACGGATTTCGCGGCCTTCACCCTCCTCAGAAGTGCTTCTGAAGCTCTACAAAGCGTTCCACTCTCATGAATCGCCCTCGACCGTTGGTCCGGAGTTCCTGTTGCTCCAGCCCCCATGTGTGCGGGTGAGGCACTAAGACCGCATTCAGGCCGGCTTCAAGCGCCGGATTGATGTCGGACTTCGGCGAGTTGCCGATCATCCAGCTCCTCTCCGGATCAAGGCCCCGATTCTCAATCAGCTCCAGGTACGACTGCGTATCCTTCTCTTTCACGATCACCGTCTGGCTGAAATAGATGCCAAGGCCGGAGCGGTCGATCTTCAGCTTCTGCTCCTCCGGATGGCCCTTGGTGAAGAGCGTCAGCTCATGGCGGTTGGCGAGATATTCGAGCGTTTCCGCAACGCCGTCGATCAACTCAATGGGCTGTTCCAGGATACGCTGGGCAAGGGACATCACTTTGTCGAGGTCCTCTTCCCGGATCTCCCGTTCCGCCAGCCGCTCGTAGCAAAGCCTCAGGTTGCGGCCAAAATTCAGAGAGCCGTAGCCGTGAATTTTGATGTTCGCCAGTTCGATCTCATCGAGGACGGCGCGTATTTCGGCCGGCGTCAGGGTCGAGTGCGACAGAAAGTCGCAGAACTCGGAAAAGGCCTGCTCGAAGTAAATATTGTTTTCCCAGAGTGTGTCGTCCGCATCGACGATCAGGTGCTGCCGCATTGTCTCTCTAGCTTTGGTTGCGGGAGCGTCCGTGCCCGTTGAACGGCGCCGTCCGGCGCACCTGTGCCACGTAGCGCGCTCTGGCGACGTAGGCGGGCACCCGCTCCGCAAGCATCTTCAGGCGCTCAGCCTCGGATCTGGACCGCAGGAGAACCTGCCGAAAGTCCAGGTCAGGCAGGACTTGAGCAAGTTGAAAGCTGAGTTGGGGATCGTCGAGCTCGGGTTCGGGCCCCTGCTCGCTGACGGCATCTCGAAGCGCAAGACATGCGGAGAGAGCATGGTCCTTCAGTTGAGGCGGAGGATCCGTAAAATCGTCGTCATCGAAGATTTCAACGCTGGCTCGTATGTAAGGCTTCTCATCGTCCAGCGTCCGGATTTCGAAGCGCCGCCGGCCGCGGGTCAGGATATCCAGCCGCCCGTCTTCATACCGCCTCGTAATCATCTCCACCGTTGCCGTGCAGCCTACGTTGACAATGCCTTGCTCACGGGCGAGCACGATTCCGAACTCACTCTGCGCCGCCACGACATCAGCAACGAGCTGTCTGTAACGCTCTTCAAAGATGTGAAGCGCCAGGGAGGTGCGCGGGAACAGCACAACTTCCAGCGGAAACAGCGGCAACAGCTCCCCCTGCATGCTACCATTATGGCTTCTCATATCCTGCCCGGCAATTTACAGCGAACGCATGCAAATCGCAGACAAAGTCGTGCTCATCACGGGAGCGTCGGAGGGCATCGGAGCAGCCTGTGCTGCGGCCTTCGGCCGGCGGGGGGCGCAGCTGTCTCTGGCTGCGCGATCCGAAGACAAGCTGAAGCAGGCTGCCAGCGAAGCCGGAACCAAGGACACACTGATCGTCGCTGGCGATGTGACCTCTGGCGAGGACCGAAAGCGCATCGTCGAACGAACGCTTGAACGCTTCGGCCGGATCGACATCCTCATCAATAACGCGGGCGTCGGGCTTTACGCTCCGTCCTGGGAGGCTCCGTTCGACCAGCTCCGCAGTATGATGGAGGTGAATTTCTTCGCCGCTGTCGCGATGACCCAGCTTGTGGTGCCGCAGATGAAGCGGCAGGGCGGCGGCTGCATCGTCAACGTGTCTTCCATTGCGGGACAGATCGCTCTCCCGTGGTTCACGCTCTATTCGTCGTCGAAATACGCGCTGGGCGCGTTCACGCGCGGCCTTCGCATGGAGTTGAAACACGACAACATTCACGCTATCGAGGTATGCCCGGGATACGTGAAGACCCGCTTTCAGGACCACGTTCTTGCCGGCGCCCCGCCGGAGGGCGTACGGAAGGCAAGGCGGTTTGCGATTACCGCCGAAACCTGTGCCGAGGCGATCGCGCGCGGGGTGGAACGGAATCGGCGCGTGGTCGTCACGCCCAGAAGCGGCATTCTTCTGATCGCCTTATCGAGAGCATTCCCCGCCCTGATGGATTGGCAGCTCGCGCGCATGTACCATAAATTGAAAAGCAACGGATGATTTTGAAGTTGAAGCGGACGCCGGGCATTTACCTGGTCGGGTTCATGGGATCGGGCAAAAGCACCGTCGGGCGTGCTCTGGCGCGGGAGCTGGGATGGGGTTTCTGTGATCTCGATGAGGACATCGAGGCCCAGCACAAGTGCTCTATCAGCGAGATCTTCGACAAGCATGGCGAAGCGGAGTTCCGCAGGAGAGAGCACGAAGCGCTGGCCCGGCGAGTGAGCCAGGTTCAAAAAGGAAATCCTCTGGTGATCGCGCTTGGGGGAGGCGCTTTCGTTCAACAGAACAACTTCGAACTCATCGAGAGCGCCGGCGTCAGCATCTGGCTGGATCCGCCGTTCCCGATCATCCGGCGCCGCGTCGAAGGTTCCACCCACCGGCCGCTCGCCCGCGATCCGGTTGCTTTCGAGAAGCTCTATCACGAGCGCCGCAAGCACTACGCCAAGGCGGATTATCACATTCGCGACAGCGAGTCGGCGGCTGCTGTCGTATCCATTCTTCAGCTCCCGATTTTTCATGGCTAACGAGAAGACGCTTCGGAAACATGCCGTCTCAATCTTCCGGGCAGCGCTCAAAGCCGCCGATCCGGTTGAAGCCGTGCTCCGGCATGTCCGTCTGGATGGCGAGACCTTGATCGCCGGCAAGCGGCGCTATCCTCTGGCTCGCTTTCGGCGGATTCATGTCGTTGGAGCGGGCAAGGCAACCGCAGCCATGGCCAGCGCGGTGGAGCGGCTTCTCGGGAGACGCATTCACGGCGGAATCGTGAATGTGAAGTACGGCCATCTCACAAAACTTCGCCGCGTGCAATTGAATGAATGCGGGCACCCAGTCCCCGACGAAAACGGAGTGCAGGGCGCCCAGCGCATTGCCGCACTCGTTCAGAATGCCGGGGAAGAGGACCTTGTTGTTTGTTTGATCTCCGGAGGCGCGTCTGCTTTGATGCCTGCCCCGGCGCCTCCGATCACCCTCGAAGAGAAGCAGGCCACGACAAAGCTTCTGCTAAAGTGCGGGGCGACTATCCACGAGGTGAATGCCGTACGAAAGCACATCTCCGCCTTGAAGGGCGGGCAGCTTGCCGCCATGGCTTCTCCGGCGACCGTGATCTCCCTGCTGCTGTCGGACGTCATCGGCGATAACCTCGACGTCATCGGCTCGGGCCCAACAGCCCCGGATCAATCAACCTTCGCCGATGCCATTCAAATTCTTCGAAAGTACGGGATTGAGAGCGATGTGCCCGGAAGCGTCCGAGACCGGCTGCATCAGGGCGCGGAGGGTCTTTTCCCCGAGACTCCAAAGCCCGGAGACAAGCTGTTCCAGCGCGTCCAGAATGTGGTTGTCGGAAGCAATCTGCAGGCAGTCGACGCGGCAGCGAAATGCGCCCGCAGCCTGGGTTACCGCACCATGGTGCTGTCGACCTCGATCGAAGGCGAGACGCGCGAAGTGGCCGGTGTGCACGCTGCGATTGCCCGGGAGATCGTCAATCAGAAGCGTCCCGTGGCTCCGCCCGCCTGCGTGCTTTCGGGCGGGGAGACAACCGTAACGATTCGCGGCCAGGGGCTCGGCGGCCGCAACCAGGAGTTTGTGCTCGCGGCTGCAATGGGCATTCAAGGTCTTCCCAACACCGTGATCCTCAGCGGCGGCACCGACGGGACCGATGGACCCACCGATGCAGCTGGGGCCATCGCGGACGGCGATACGATCTCCCGTGCGCGGCAGCTGTCGCTCGATGCTGCTGCCTTCCTCTGCAATAACGACTCCTACCGGTTCTTCGAACCCTTGGGCGACCTCCTGAAGACCGGACCGACGAACACCAACGTGATGGATGTACGCATACTCCTCGTGGGGAGTCCGCAATGACGTTCTGGCGCGACGAAGTCATCAATTTCGCGCTGGATTATGAGACGGAGAAGCACATTGCGGAGCAGCGCGAGTGGATCCTGCGGGAGCCGCAGAATGCGAGGCCTTACTACCACCTTGCGCAACTGTATCGAATGCAATGGAAGCAGGACGAGGCGCTTGCTCTGCTGCTCGAAGCTGTGCGGCTCGACGAATCCCTCGCCGACGCCCACATCTCCATCGCCGAGATCTACGCCGTTCGCGGCGACTATGCCGCCGCCTGGAGGCACGCCCGGGCCGCTGAAAGAGCTGGCAAGAGAAGCGCGGTCGAGATGCTGCTCCGCCACAACGTGAAAGAGCCTCCCTCTGGCGATCGCTGACAACCCGCACAATCGCGATCCGTCCGCCTCGCTGCCCGCTGCGGCGTTACGATTGAGGCAGGGGGCTATGATGGCGAATCACGTGAAGGTTCTCGCCTATCTGCACATCGCCTTTGGAGCAATCCTCATCTTTTTTGGGCTTCTGGCGCTTCTTCTGTTTGGGGGACTCGCAGGAATCGCCGGACGCTCGGACGATATCTTCGTCGTTCCAGTGCTGCGAGGGCTGGGAGGCGTTGTCTTCGTGGTGATGCTGCTCCTGGGCCTGCCTGAAATCATCGCTGCCTGGGGTCTGTTGAATTTCCGGCCGTGGGCGCGTGTGCTCACGATCATCCTCTCCGCCATTCATCTTATGAACGTTCCGCTTGGAACAGCTCTCGGAGTCTACGGCCTGTGGGTTCTCTTGTCGCGAGACGGGCAGCAGTTGTTCGAAACCCGCATACGGACTGCTTAAGGCGAGCGTATCGGTATCAAATCATCAGGGCCGGCCAGTCCTCCGAACCAAGACGGCCCTGATTCTCAATGGCGGACTTTGGAGTACTTAGACCACTGGTTTTCACCAGACGGGATTTTGCTGCTGATTTCCTGGCTGCGCTTCTGGCTCAACTCTCGATTCATCTGCTCAATGACGCCCGGCTCTCGAACTCCTCCCGAAGGAGTCTGGTCCAGCAGCCCGTTGGTCTGCCGCACGTGCTGAATCGGGTCGTCAATATGCACCCACTCTTCTCCTTGCTGCCAGGGTCCTCGCCCGGTATTCCACGCGCCGCTCGAGTCCTCTCCGGAAGACATATTGAAGAAGACATTGATGAAGCGGGGATCCCCTTGCCGCACTCCGGGAGGGAAGTTCGGGGCGATATCGGCTAAGGCGGCAGAGAACATCTGGAAGTGCGCAATTTCCCGGGTCATCAAGAAGCGCAACGTGTCCTGGACGTGCGGATCTTCCGTGAACTGCAAGAGATACTCATAGACGATTTTTGCCCGGGACTCAGCGGCAATGTTGGACCGTAGATCCACGGTGAGATCACCGTTCGCATTCACGTATGCGCCCGTCCAGGGTACTCCGTTTGAGTCCGTGAGATCGGGGCCGCCACCGGTCAAGACCAGAAAGTGCGGGTTTGTGAGCGCCTGATGAGCCATGTCATCCTTCAGCCTTTGAGCCTTCAACATGGACGTGATTCCGGCGCGGTCCGCGACATCCTTCAATTCGCTGTTTAACGGACCCAGCAGCATTGTAATCGTAGCGCCCACGATCTCCAGGTGGCTGAATTCTTCCGTGGCAATGTCCATCAACAGATCGTACTTGTCAGGGTACGACTGCCGGACCCCAAATGCCTGGACAAAGTACTGCATCGCAGCCTTCAGCTCTCCGTTGCCTCCGCCAAACTGTTCGAGCAGCAGGCGGGCAAACTTCGGATCGGGCCCGGAGACGCGCGCGTTGAACTGCAGCTCTTTCACGTGATGGAACATGTGGCACCTCTCAACGGGAGACGCCGGTCTTGGTCACATGTTTCGTCAGTTTTTTCGGGGAGGAGGAGAAGAACTCAGGCGGGAGGTAAGGGAGCGGGCTAGCCTTGCGCAGCCCGCGTGCCAGCAGTTAGTTGGTGATGTCGCTTGTGAAGCTTCGTCCGCGGACAGGGATGTAGATCTTCTCCCATTCACGGTGGGCGGGATGATCGGCGTAAGCCTTAAAAGCCGCTTCGTCCTTAAACTCCATGACGAAAGCATCCGTGACGGGAGTTGTCTTCAGCTCTCCGTTCGGCAGCTTTTCGGTGTAGCCGCCCTGAACCTTGATGCTCTTCAGCCAGACGTTCGTAATACCCGGAATCTCTTTGGCCATCTTCTCGACTCCCTTGAGGACAGCC
>JADGHK010000771.1 GCA_019686145.1 Bryobacteraceae bacterium
CAGACCCGACGGGACCGGCACATTTGCTGCCTCAAGGCACGTGGGCATGATGTCGACGTTGGCGACCACCTCTGTCAGCGTCCGGCCTCCCCGGAAGAGTTCCGGACAGCGCACCAGCAGCGGTACGCGCATCGATTCCTCGTAGGCGGTCCGCTTATCGATAAGGCCGTGTTCACCGAAAGCGAACCCGTTATCCCCCATGTAGATGACGAGCGTGGAGTCTAACTCGCCCCTCTGCCGCAGGGCGTCCAAGACGCGTCCGACAGAGTCATCCACCGCGCAAAGCGTCTCGGCATACCGCTTGTAGTACTCCTCGAGGGACAGAGTGCTGTGGTAGGGATAGTCCACTCCGTGCCAGCTGTTTCTCTGATTGCGGACCCACATGGGCCGGTTCCGCGCCATCTCGCCCTCCGCAGCCATCGTGGGCGGTGGAACAAACTTCGCGTTCTTGTACTTTCCCTTATGGCGCTCGGCGGGCACAAAGTCCGCATGGACTGCCTTGTGTGAAAGGTAAAGGAAGTACGGCTTGCCCTTCGGCTGCTTCGACAGCCAGTCCAGGGCATAGTCCGTCAGCTCGTCAGTGATGTAACCCTTTTGAGGAACGCGCTTGCCATTGACGTTGAGGCCGTTCGGGTTGGGCAGATAGGTCCCCTGGCCGCGAAAGCTGACCCAGTGGTCGAAGCCGGGCTGAGGATCGTCGCCTTCGTGCCCCATATGCCACTTGCCGATGAACGCCGTGGCATAACCGGCTTTCTGCAGAAGCTGCGGGAAGAATGTCGTGCCCGGAGGAATCGGCGTGTTGTTGTCGACGATCCGGTGCTGATGGGCGTACTTTCCAGTGAGGATGGAAGCCCGGCTCGGAGAACAGAGCGCCGTAGTGACAAAGGCGTTCTTGCAATGGACCCCGTCCCGCGCCAGTGAATCCAGGTGCGGCGTCTCCAGGAAAGGCTGCCCCTTGAGAAAGCCGAGTGCGTCGTACCGGTGGTCATCCGCCAGGATGAAGACAATATTGCGCGGCTTCCTGCCGGCGGACTGGGCGCCCAGATGACGGACTGAAACTGCTGCGCCCAGAGTTCCCAGAATCGCGGATCGTCGGTCCATAAGCTCTCTATTATGGCGTGAATCCAGACCTGGATACAGCTTTGCCGCCGTCGATCGTTCGACCAACGGCCAGACCTTTGCTGAGCGCAGGCAGGACGGTCAACGGATCGGGCGGAGCGGATTCCGCAGCGTTAGAAGTGAGCCCCTCCGCTGACGATGAGCACTTCGCCGCTTACGTAATCGGAAAGCGGCGAGCAGAAGAACAGCACGGCTCCGGCCGCCTCTTTCGGCGATCCGAATCTTCCAAGCGGGCACATTGCTTTCACCGCCTCGAGCGTCTTCTGCTGGACGCCCACAGGGATTTTGCGCCCCTTCACTTCGATGGTGGCCGGCTGATCCGTAATCGGCTGGATGAGTCTGGTCTCAATCAAACCAAAACCGACCGCGTTCACATTGACGTTGTAGCGGCCCCATTCTTTGGCAAGGGTCTTGGTAAGGCCGATGACGCCCGCTTTGGCGGAAGCATACGCCGCCTGTCCCGCATTTCCATCCGTGCCGGAGATCGACGTGATGTTTACCACCTTGCGCATCGTCCGCCGGCCCTCGGCAATCTCTCTTTTTGCTGTCTCCCGAATCCAGCCTGAGGCCGCGCGCAGGATTCGAAACGGCGCCACCAGGTGAATGTCGAGCATTGCCTGGAACTGCTCATCCGACATCTTCTGGATGACGTTGTCCCACGTGTAGCCTGCATTGTTGACGATGATGTCAATGGAACCGAAGGCTTCGATCGTGGCGTCAACGAGCGTTTGAGGAAAGGCAGGATCGGTGAGATCGCCGGGCATCGCTTTCGCCTTGCCGCCTGCTGCGACAAGAAGGCTCTGCGTCTCAGCGACGACATCGGCATCGAGATCATTCACCATCACGGCCGCGCCCTCCGCCGCCAGCTGCGAGGCAATTTCGCGTCCGATCCCCCGGCCCGCGCCCGTAACGAGGGCCGTCTTCCCATCCAGCGTGAAAGGCATAGCAGTATTGTAAATGCCGGACTAGAGGGAGGCGCGAAT
>JADGHK010000772.1 GCA_019686145.1 Bryobacteraceae bacterium
ACTTCGAGCGCGCCGGCGCGGACGTCTTCCAGCATCCGGCGAAGTTGAGTCTGATCCATGAGGGAAAAATTTAGCGTATCACGATAGCAGGCTGGCCGATGCGTCCATCTCTGCGCGCAGGAGTTCCGAGGTGCCGATTCTCGGTCGTGTCACCGACCCACGAACGATCTCTAGCGAACTGGCTATTGGTATTTCCGGCGTCCATGGCTCTACGCGAATACAAGGGCGAACAACCGTCAGGGATTCCGTCTCGACGGCGAAGCGTTCACTATCGACGACTCGGCGACCACAGTTGTGGCCCGCTCAGCGGAGGCCCGTTAGCCGCTCCTTCCGCATGATGCGGAAACCAGGGGACATTTCCCGTGAGACCCGACAGCGGAACGGGGGGACGTGAATCCATGGAAGTGATTGTGTTACCTTGTTTTGTTGAACGTTTGTACTTCCTGGTCTCCAACATCCTGGCAGTCTCGCCCAGCCGTCCAACTGCCCACGTATCGCTCGCAAGAGGCGCTTGAGCGCGTCGTAGAGGAGCTTTCGAAGCTGCCTCCGCTGGTCACGCAGTGGGAGGTGGATTCACTCAAGGCGCAGCTCGCTGAGGCTGCGCGCGGCGAGCGGTTCCTCCTGCAGGGAGGGGACTGCGCCGAGAGCTTCGACGACTGCAACGCCGCGACGATCACGAACAAGCTGAAGATTCTGCTCCAGATGAGCCTCGTGCTCGTCCACGGAAGCAAGAAGCGGGTCATTCGGGTCGGTCGGATTGCCGGCCAGTATGCCAAGCCGCGGTCCGATGATTTTGAGACGCGTAACGGCGTTACGCTGCCTAGCTATCGTGGCGACATTTGCAACCGGCCGGAGTTCACCGCGGAAGCGCGTGAGCCTGATCCGGAGCTGCTTCTGCGCGGCTACGAGCGCGCTGCCTTGACGCTGAACTATATCCGCGCCTTAACGAAGGGCGGGTTTGCGGACCTGCATCATCCGGAGTACTGGGACCTGGACTTTGTCCGGCACTCCCCGCTTGCCGAGGAGTTTCACCGGATGTCAGAGACGATCGGCGAAGCCCTGCGCTTCATGGAGAACATCCTGGGAGTGCGGCCACAGGAAATTGAGCGAGTCGATTTCTTTACAAGTCACGAAGGGCTACACCTCTACTACGAGCAGGCGCAGACCCGCCGCGCCTCGCATTGCAAAGGCGGATGGTACAACCTGTCGTGCCACTTCCCCTGGATTGGAATGCGCACCGCCGATCCTGATGGCGCTCATGTTGAATACTTCCGCGGCATCTCGAATCCGATTGCCGTAAAAATCGGCAAGAACACAACACCGGATGTACTCCTCCGCATCCTGGATGTACTGCACCCCGACAATGAGCCGGGACGGCTGACCCTCATCCACCGCTTTGGTTGCTCCGCGATTGCGGATTACCTGCCGCGTTTGATTGAAACCGTACGCCGCAGCGGCAAGACGGTCCTCTGGTGCTGCGATGCGATGCACGGCAACACGCGCGTTGCATCGAACGGCCTGAAGACCCGGCGCTTCGACGAGATTCTCGGGGAACTGGAGCAAGCCTTCGATATCCACGCTGCCTGCGGAAGCTACCTGGGCGGCGTTCATATCGAGCTGACCGGCGATAACGTCACCGAATGCATGGGCGGCGCCCGCGGGTTGACGGAGGACGATTTGCAGCGGGCTTACAAATCCCAGGTCGACCCTCGTCTGAATTATGAACAGGCGCTCGAGATGGCGATGTTGATCGCCCGGAAAATGAGCCGGCTTACGTGAGCCAGCGGTCTCAATTCGACTGCCGGATGCAGAAGAGGTGGGTGGTGCTCCTCAGGTAGATTTCGCCGCCGGCGATGGCGGGAGTCGCGATGAACATCTGGTCCGCCATCGTGTTTGTCGCCAGGATCTCGAACTTTTCCCCCATCTTCACTACGATCACATCGCCCTCTTCGCTTGACAGATACAGCCGTCCATTCGCTCCTACCGGCGATGCCTTGAAGTTGTATGGTTTGGGCAGGCGGACGCGGTCGTAATAGGGCTTGCCCGTCGCTGCATCGAGGCAGCTCAGCATTCCGCTATCGGTGAGCATGTAGAGCTTGCC
>JADGHK010000773.1 GCA_019686145.1 Bryobacteraceae bacterium
AAAGGCGCCGAAGGCGGCCAGGCTCGAAACTGTGCCTTCCACCACAGAGCCAACCGGGAACTTCGTCTCCACCTCATCCCACGGATCGCCCAACGCCTGTTTGAGGCCTAGCGAAATCCGCTTCTCCGCAGCATTGATGCCCAGGACCACCACGTCCACCAAGTCGCCGACTTTGACGACGTCCGAAGGTTTGCGGACCTTTTTGGACCAGGACAGTTCCGAAACGTGAATCAGGCCGTCCACGCCGGGGGCCAGCTCCACGAATGCGCCAAAGTCCTGCAGGCGCACTACCTTACCGTGAACGCGGTCACCCACCTTGAAGCGTTCCAGGGCCAGAGTCCACGGATCCGGCTGGAGCTGTTTCAGACCAAGGGAGATTTTTCGGGTTTCCCTGTTGATCTTGAGAATCTTCACTTCCAGGGAGTCGCCGACTTTCACGATGTCGCCCGGCTTGCTGACCCGAGTCCACGACATGTCTGTCACATGCAGCAGGCCGTCGATGCCACCGAGGTCGATAAAAGCGCCGAAGTCTGTGACGCTTCGGACTGTGCCGCGCACCACGAGGCCTTCGGAAAGATCGCTAAAAGCCTTCTCACGCGCCTGCGCGGCTTCCTCTTCGAGAACGACGCGGCGGTCGACAACCACGTCTTCTTTCTCTACATCCAGCTTTGTGACCTTGCAGCGAATCTCCTGGCCGACCAGCTTCTCCATTTCGGCAAGATCGCGGGCGCCGCTGCGGGAAGCTGGCATAAAGGCTCGAACGCCGATGTCGACGCGAAGTCCCCCCTTGACAACCGCCTGGACGGTTCCCGAGATGATGCGTCCTTCCGCATGCGCAAGCTGCAGGGAGCTCCAATCCTTCGGCTGCTCGATATGCACCGTGGAAAGGGTGTAGTATCCCTCCTCGTTCATGCCAGTGACGTTGACGAGGATACTGTCACCAGCTTTTAGCGCCAGTTCACCGCCGCGTCCTTTGAGCTTGTCGGCAGGCAGAATGCCTTCCATCTTGCGGCCGATGTCAACCACCACGCCGTCCGCGTTGACGGATACGACAGTACCTTGAACGGCTGCCTGAGGCGCGCCCTCGGGATGTGCGGCAGAGCTCTGCTCCTGTTCGAAACGCGATAGGACGTCTGCAAAAGACGGCTCCTCGGTCAATACTGTCCGATCCTGCGACGTCGGGTTAAGGGGATTGGGGTAGTTCATGGAATACCGGGCTAGTTCTTCATTGTGGCACAATCACTGCAGGGACAGCATCTTCCGGTGATGGTGGCGCTGCCCGAAAAATAAGCGTCCCGTGGAGAAATCAACAGGAAAATGGACTGCTATAGTCCGGCCTCAGGATCTGGTTTGGCTACTGCTGTTCTCCGCCATGGCGCTTGTGAGCCCTCGCCGGAATCCCGCCGAAATTGAGATGCTTTCCGGCTTGGCATTGCTCCAGGTCCTCGAACCGAAGATTGCCTTCTTAAATACAGAACGTGGCAATTTGGTATCGATTCTGCTTAAGCTCGTCCTCGGATATCTCTTGATCGGTGTAACGGGCGGTATCGATAGCAGCTATTATGCGGTCCTGCTAGTGCCCGTTGTTTCGGCTGCCACGACGCTCGGTCTTGCGGGCACCGCGGCAGTCACCTTCCTGGCTTGCATCGGGTATCTGTCCTTTCTCTTCTTCGTCGTCTGGTGGGGGTATGAACTTCCGCCGGGCGAGGTCGGCGAGATTAGCTTGCGCGTCATCTTCCTTCCGGTGGTTGGGTTCCTCACCTTCCGCCTCGCCGAGGCCAACCGGATTGAGGCTCGCCGCTCCCAAGCGGTGGCCGAGCAGCTTGCGAAAGCGAATCGCGATCTGCGGGCAGCCGAGGAGGCGGTCCGCCGCTCCGACCGGCTGGCTGCGTTGGGTCAATTAACCGCCGGGCTCGCCCACGAACTTCGCAACCCGATGGGCACCATTCGTGCATCTGCCGAGATGCTTGCCAAGCGGCTTCCGCCCGACGACGAGGTTGCACGGGAACTGGCCGGATTCATCTCGTCCGAAGTCGACCGTACGAACAGTCTCATTACGCGCTTCCTTCAGTTCGCCCGCCCCGTGTCTTTGCGCTTG
>JADGHK010000774.1 GCA_019686145.1 Bryobacteraceae bacterium
CCGGCAAGAAAAGAGACCCAGCCGGTCATGAATCCCCAGGCGGGTCCGTAAGCTTCGGTCAGGTACACATACTCGCCGCCGGAGCTGGGGAAGTTGATGCCAAGCTCGGAGTAGGACAGCGCGCCCGCGAGAGCGCACAACGCGCCTACAATCCAGATGGCCAGAACGATGCTTACATCGCCAAGGTCCGCCGCAAGGAAACCCGTAGCCGTGAAGATTCCGCTGCCGACCATGTTGGAAACAACCAGGGCGGTAGCGCTGACCAGCCCTAATTGCCGAAGCAACAAAGGGGTTCCTTGAGACAGGGAGGGTGCGCTCGTTTTATTGGGGCCCACCTTGCACATTGTACGCCACTTGCAGGTTAATTTAGCCGTCTCGCGACCTTCCGCTGCTAGGATGGAACAAGGAAGTGAGGCATGGTGAATCACAGCCTTCTGCTGCTTCCCCTGACGCCGCTCCTGCTACAGGTCCAAACGGCGTCCCTCCCCCAAATCGAGATTCCCAAAGTGGTCAACCAGTACGCCGCCTTGAGAATGAAGATGGTCCGGGAGCAAATTGAGGTGCGGGGCGTCCGGTCGCCCCAGGTTCTGCAAGCAATGCGGACCACCCCACGCCACCGGTTCGTTCCGGAAAAGCAGATGCAGCTTGCATACGCCGATCAGCCTCTGCCGATCGGCTTCGGCCAAACCATCTCTCAACCCTACATCGTGGCTCTCATGACAGAGCTTCTCAACGTAGACCGTTCTCACAAGGTGCTCGAGATTGGAACGGGATCGGGTTACCAGACCGCGGTCCTCGCTGCTCTGGCCGACCGAGTATACTCCGTCGAAATTGTTCCCGAGCTGGCGCAGAGTGCCATCTCCACGTTGCGGAGCCTGGGCTATCGGAACGTTAGCGTCATCAATGCAGACGGCTATCAGGGCTGGCCGGACGAGGCGCCTTTCGACCGCATCCTGCTGACGGCAGCTCCGCCCGAGATTCCGGATGCCTTGATCGCCCAACTGAAGCCGGGCGGGATTCTCGTAGCGCCCGTCGGCGCCGCGCCAAGACAGCAGCTGGTCGCAATTCGCAGGCTGGAAGACGGCACTCTTCGCAGGGAGATCGTTACCATGGTCAGCTTTGTTCCAATGGTGCGGCAACAGTAGGGCTAGCGCGTCTCCGCAGCCAGAATCGCTTCGACCAGCCCGTCAACTGTATAGCGCGCGGCCTCGGCATCAATGGAAAGACCGTGGCGGCGGGCGGTATCGGAAGTCACCGGCCCGATCGACGCAAAGCGCACTCCATCCAGAGCCTCTCTCGGCACCAGAGCCAGCAGGTTCTTCACCGTCGATGAGCTCGTGAAGGTCACCCAGTCCGGTTTCCTGGCTGCCTGGAAGACTTCGGCCGCCTGATCGCGCGCTTCGTCCGGCACTACCGTGCGGTACGCCTCGACTACGTCAACTTCAGCTCCGCGCTCGCGGAGGGCAGTGGGGATCAGGTCTCGCGCGACAGCCGCACGCGGCAGCAGGACGCGCTTTCCCCGCATCTCCTCGCCGGCAAAAGCCTCCAGCAGGCTCTCAGCGACGTATTCGTCCGGCATCAGATCGACCTTCAGATGCAGATCCTCGACTGCCTTCCGCGTAGCTGGCCCGATGGCGCAGATTTTGGCGCGCAGAGCGCGAAGGTCATTCCGGGATGAGTCAAGCCGCTCGAGAAAGAAGCGGACGCCGTTGACGCTTGTGAAGATCAGCCAGTCGTAGGAGGATAGCCTTTCGATCGCGGCATCCAGCGGACCGGTGCTCAGCGGCGGGCAGATTTCAATGGTGGGATATTCGATCACTTCAGCGCCGAGATCGTGGAGCTGAAGAGCCAAATCCTCGGCTTGGCCTCGCGGTCTTGTGATGACGATCCGGCGGCCAAAGAGCGGCAGCTTCTCATACCAGCTCAGCGTGTCGCGCAGAGACACGACCTCGCCGATGACGATGGTGGCCGGCGGTTTCATTCCCGCCTCGCGTACGCGATCCGGCAGGTCTTCGAGCGTGCCCGTTATGGTCCACTGTTCCGGCCGGGTTGCCCAGCGCACTGCCATGGCGGGCGTATTGGCAGGCCTGCCC
>JADGHK010000020.1 GCA_019686145.1 Bryobacteraceae bacterium
CTTATAGCGACGCTGCCGGGGTTTTCTTCACGCTGTCGACTTTCTTTCTGCTCTTGGAATGGTGGCATGAACGGGATGACCGGCTGCTGTTCTGGGGAGGTCTCACGGCAGGTTTCTGCTACGCGATCAAACTTCCGGGCTTGCTGATTCCTGCTGTGGCTGTGGCCGTCCCGCTCGTTCGGAGAAAGTACCGCGGATTCCTTCTGTTTGCGGCGGGCGCTGGGCTCGTGATCGCCCCGTGGATGATGCGAGCCGCGACGCTTACGGGCAACCCTCTCGCTCCGCTATTCAATGACTGGTTTCCGAACCCGTATTTTCATGTGTCGACCGAGCGCGAGCTTGCCTCGAACTTGTCGTCGTTTGAAGGATTGCCTGTTTCGCAGATCCTTCTGCAAGTTACTCTGCGCGGGAATATCCTGGCAGGGCTGCTCGGGCCGGTCTTTCTGCTGGCGCCGCTCGCCCTGCTGGCTCTGCGCCGCCGCGCAGGGGTGATGTTCCTGACCGCAGCCGCAGTTACGGCGATTCCCTGGTTCGCCAACTCGGGCACGCGCTTCCTGATGCCATCCATGGCCTTTACAGCGCTTGCCCTGGCAGCGGCGCTTCCTCGCCCCGTGCTGCTGATTGTCGTTGCGTTCCACGCGATCACATGCTGGCCCCATATCCTCAACCTGTACACGCCGCCAGGGGCCTGGCATCTGAGAGGCTTCCCCATACGAGCGGCGCTACGGCTGGAGTCCGAGCAGGAGTACCTGGAGCGGACGCTTTATCACTACCCGGTCGCACAGTTGCTGAACCGTTCAGCAAATCCTGGCGATGTAGTGCTGGACCTCGGGGGTGTCCCCTCCGCTTACCATCATGCGGTGTCCCTCGGCCCATGGCACTCCGCGGCGGCAGAAAGGTGCGTCGCAGCCTTGCATCTCGCCGCTGTCGATGGTCCGGAAGCCTTATACGACCTCCGGGCCGAATGGCCGGAACAGGTATTGTCGGGGTTGCGGATTCGTCAAACCGGCGCTGGCCCGCATCCTTGGAGCATTCACGAAGTTCAGCTACGTCGAGGCGACAGCATTGTTCGTCCTACGCGACTGGCGCTTTCAGCATCGCCGAATCTCTGGGAGACCCGGTTCGCCTTCGACGCCAACCTCGCATCCCGCTGGACGACCTGGGATCCCGTTCGGCCGGGAATGCACTTCGACATCGAGTTCGACGCGCCCAAACCGCTGACCGGGCTTACGCTCGTAGCCAATCGCCTTGAGTACGGATCGCGGATCGAGATTGTGGGGCGCACGACGCAAGGGCAGTGGCAGTTGCTCACGGCGAATCCCGTAGCCGTCGAGAGGACTCCACGGAGCCTGTACCGGCTGGCGATCCAGCAGCTCAAGAAGGAAGGCGTCCGCTACATTGTAACGCCTGCCAGCGGGGTCGGCTACGGTCTCTTCGGGAAAGCGATGATCGAAAGGAAACAGGATTGGGGCGTTGAAGAGTGCGGATCAGTCCGAAACCTTGTGCTGCTGCGGCTGAAGTAGTTTCGCTGCGATATCTTCAGCGATCCTCCGGCCGTGGAAGCGTCCGTTCTCGATGAAGATCTCGTTGGTGTGCATACCTGCGACGACGACTCCGGCAAGGTAGATCCCCTGGCGCTCGCTTTCGAGGGTCTCGGGATTCGTGTAGGGGCGTTGGGTATCCGGCGACAGGTTGATGCCGACAGACGACAGGAACTTCAGGTCCGGATGATAGCCGGTCATGGCGAAGACGAAGTCGTTCTTCAGTTCCACATCGCCTTGCGGCGTACTGAGTACGACGCTCCTCTGGAGAATCTCCTTGACAGTCGAATGGAAATAGGCCTTGATCTCCCCGCTCTTGATGCGGTTCTCGATATTCGGCTTGATCCAGTACTTGACGCTGTCGGAGATGCCTGGTCCCCGGTGAACGAGCGTCACCCGGGCGCCTGCCCAGTGAAGTTCCAGGGCAGCGATGGCGGCTGAGTTCTTCGCTCCCACAACAAGGACGTCCTGGTCGAAGTAAGGGTGCGGTTCCTTGTAGTAATGCGTGACCTTCGGCAGGTCCTCGCCCGGGACGTTCAGGAGGTTGGGCTGGTCGTAGAAGCCAGTCGCCAGGATAATCTTGCGAGCGGTGTACTCGTGGCGGCAGTTGTGGCGGTCTGTTGTCTCGACCAGAAAATTGCCGTCTTCTCCCGTAATCCGGTCGACGCCCTCGTATTGATGAACGTCGAGGCCGTAATGGTCGGCAACCCGGCGATAGTACTTCAAGGCCTCTGTGCGGACCGGCTTTTCGCCCAGAGCCGTCATGGGAATATCGCCGATCTCAAGCAGCTCCGGCGTGGTGAAGAACGTCATATTCGTCGGGTAATGGTAGAGCGAATTTACAATACACCCCCGATCGAACAGGACCGCTCTGAGCCCCCGCCGCTGCAGCTCAATTCCGCAAGCCAGTCCTGTAGGACCGGCCCCCACCACAATTACGTCGAATGCTGTCACAGCATTCCTTCCACCGTGGTATAGACGCTTTCGAGAGCAGCCGGTAACGCTCCTGGATCTTTGCCACCCGCCTCCGCCATGTCAGGACGGCCTCCCCCTTTCCCTCCGACGGCTTGCGCCACCGAGCCCGCCAGCTTGCCGGCATGCACTTTGGCTGTCAGGTCCTTCGTGACCGCAGACACGATCGCCACGTTCGAATCCTCCGTAGAAGCCAGCACAATCACACCCGTCTTCCACTTATTGCGGAACGAATCCGCCAGGGCGCGCATCTGCTGCCGGTCCAGCCCATCCACGCGGCCCGCCAGCACTTTGACTCCCTTCAGCAGCCGGGTCTGCTGCTCGAGGTCGGATACCTGCATCTGCGCAATCCGGCTCTTCAACTGGTCGACCTGCCTTTCGAGATTGCGCTGCTGCGCAATCAGCCGCTCAACCTGCTCCACAAGTTCCGGTTCGGAACTGCGAATCAGCGACGCCACCCGGTGCACCGATTCGGTGAGCTCCTGGAACCGCGCCAGGGCGCCCTCCCCCGTAATTGCTTCAATGCGGCGGACGCCGGCCGAGATGCTGCCTTCATAGACGATCTTGAACAGCCCGATATCGCCGGTTCTCGTGACATGGGTTCCGCCGCAAAGCTCGCGGCTGAACTCGGGGACCGATACGACGCGGACTTTGTCACCGTACTTCTCGCCGAACAAGGCCATCGCTCCCGTTTTCAGGGCCTGCTCGAGCTCCATGATGTCGGTCTGCACCGCGGTGTTCTTGAGAATCTGCTCGTTGACAAGCCGCTCGACCGTGGCAATCTCTTCCGGGCTCATGGCCGTATAGTGGGTGAAGTCGAAGCGCAGCCGCCCGGGCTCGACGACGCTGCCTGCCTGCTTGACATGGGTCCCAAGCACCTGCCGGAGGGCCGCATGCAGGAGGTGGGTTGCCGTGTGGTTCCGCATCGTCGCGCGGCGCAAGGAATCGTCGACCCGGGCACGAACGGTCTCGTGCGCGTGAAGCGGTTCGAGAGTGGTGATGCGGTGCACGATGAGTCCCGGGATTGGCGAATACGTCGACTCCACTTCCGCCACTTTCTGATCCAGCTCGTTGTAGAGCCCTCCGCGGTCGCCCACCTGGCCGCCTGACTCGGCGTAAAACGGCGTCTGGTCCAGGATCACTTCGGCCTGCGACCCCGGTCCAATGGATTCGACAGGTTCCTTGTTTAACAGCAGCGCAACGATAACGCTTCGGTCGCACTCCGTGGTCTCGTAGCCGAGGAACTTCGTCCGTCCGTGCTTCTCTTGAATCTGCTGATAAACCGGCGCAACGTGAGCCTTTTCGGCCCCCTTCCAGCTGGCGCGGGCCCGCTCCCGCTGGCGCTCCATCTCCCGCTCGAAACCTTCCCGGTCGATGGTAAGCCCGCTCTCGCGCGCCATCTCTTCCTGCTCGTCCAGAGCCAGACCGTAGGTGTCGTAGAGCTTAAAGGCTGCCGTTCCAGGGAGCACGCCTCCGGCAGCCGACTTCGCCTCATCGTGGAACACCTTTTCGGCTACCTGGAATGTGGTCGCATACCGCTGCTCTTCGTCTTGAACCACACGAGCCACGCGCGCCACAGATTCCATGAGCTCGGGGTAAGCGGGGCGCATCTGCTCCGCGACAAAACCTGTGAGCTTGTAAAGGAACGGCTCTTCGGCCCCGATCAGCCGCGCGTTTCGCATCGCCCGGCGCATGATTTTACGCAGCACATATCCCCGCCCCTCGTTCGAAGGCAGAACGCCGTCGTGGATCAGGAAAGCCGTTGCGCGGGCGTGGTCGGCCGCGATGCGAAGCGTAATGTCGATGCGCGGATTTTCGCCCACGGGTACCTTCAGCAGCTCGGCGCAGCGCAGCATGATCGGCTGGAGCAGATCCGTATCGTAGTTGGACAGCTTGTCCTGCACCACCGCGGTAATGCGCTCAAGGCCCATGCCTGTGTCAATCGAAGGCCTCGGGAGCGGCGTCAGGACGCCCTCCGGCGAGCGGTCAAACTGCATGAAGACGAGGTTCCAGATTTCAATGAAGCGTCCTCCGCCGTCTTCAGGGAACTGCTCGTGCTCGCGTCCGGGTTCCGCTGCTTCCGGCCCGAGGTCGTAGTGAATCTCCGAGCAGGGGCCGCAGGGACCCGTCTCGCCCATCTGCCAGAAATTGTCTTTCTCGCCGAGTCGGAAGATCCGGTCCTTGGGCACGCCGGCCACCTTCTGCCAAAGAGCCTCCGCATCGTCGTCCTCCCGGAAGACGGTAATGTACAGCCGGTCCTTGGGCAGGCCGTATCCCTTCGTGACGAGTTCCCAGGCGTAAGCGATCGCTTCGGCTTTGAAGTAGTCGCCGAAGGAAAAGTTGCCAAGCATTTCGAAGAACGTGTGGTGACGTCTTGTATACCCAACGTTCTCGAGATCGTTGTGCTTGCCGCCGGCACGAACGCACTTTTGCGCTGTCGTTGCCCTAAGGTATTCGCGCTTCTCCCGTCCGAGGAACACGTCCTTGAACTGGTTCATCCCCGCGTTGGTGAAGAGCAAAGTCGGGTCATTCGCGGGAACCAGGGAGGAACTGCGCACAACCCTATGTCCGTTCCGCTCAAAAAAATCGAGGAACTTCTGGCGTACTTCGTGTCCGGTCATCGTGTGTATCTATCTTATTTTGGCACAAGGGTTGCAGCGGGGACCGGGAAATCCATGGCGATTCCCGGTTTATCGCAGCCTGGGAAAGGGCAGGGAGTGGATGGGGCTTAAGCGAAACCGCCGTTAACGCGAAATATCTGGGCGTTGACCCAGGCGCCGTCCGGGCCGGCGAGGAATGACACGGCGCTTGCGATATCTTCCGGTTGGCCAAGGCGTTCGAGCGGGGTAGCCTTACGGAGGGCTTCAATGAGTGCTTCGCTCTTCCCTGCGAGAAAAAGGTCTGTCGCCACTGGGCCGGGCGCGACGACGTTTGCAGTGATATTCCGCCCTTTGAGTTCGTTCGCGAGTACGCGGACTAGACCTTCAACGCCTGCTTTGGAGGCGATGTAAGCGCCGTAGGTTGGAAAGGCTTTGGCGATGACGCTGCTGGAGAAGGCAATAATCCGCCCTCCGTCGGAGACGTGTTGCGCCGCTTCCTTGAGGACGAGGAAACTGCCCCGCAGGTTCGTTGCGATGACCCGGTCGAAGGATTCCAGGTCGGCGTCGACGATGCGGAATAGCGGCATAATGGCCGCGCAGTGCACTACGACGTCGAGACGCCCGAATTCGTCAAGGGCGCGCTGAAAGAGAGCACTCACCTCTTCCGCCTTCGCCACATCCGCCCGAGCTGTAATGGCGTGCCCGCCGGCGGCCTTGATCCCGGCGGCGACCTCATCTGCCTTGGCCTGCTGCCCTCCGTAATGCACGGCGACTGCAAAGCCGTCTCTGGCAAGCCTTGTGGCTACAGCACGTCCAATGCCTCCGGACGCGCCGGTGACGATGGCTCTTCGCGCGACTGAGTTGGCCACACTGCCTCCCGTTTCCAGCCGGCAGGTTCCAGCAGCGATTCACAGGACTGCCACTTCGGACAACGGAGCTGCCTCTGACCCGCTCCCGCACTAGACGTGGAAATAGCGGGGTTTGTTTCAGTGGTAGAGGTGGGATCGTCGACGCGAGTCAATTAGCTTCCGATATAGATTCTGCATAGCCTCTGCACAACGGTTCACGCTGAATCGCTGGCTCACGTCCGCTTTCGCTGCGTCCCCCATGCGCCGGCGAAGTGCCTCGTCGGACAAGAGTAACAGCAAACGGTCGCGCAGCGAGGTTACATCGTCTTCCGCAACCAAGAAACCAGTCTTGCCATCTCTAATGACCTCGCCGCTTCCTCCGGATTGCGTCGCCACGGCAGGTATGCCGAGCGACATCGCTTCGATCAGCGACGTCGGCAGAGCTTCGGTTCGTGAGCAAGATACGATTACGTCACACGCAGCTTCAACAAGAAGGATATTGGATTGGAAACCCATTATGGTTACAGCGTCATGCAAACCCAGCCGATCAATGTTGTCAATTAAGCTATCGTGGTAGAACACGTCGCTGTACGTGTATGCTTCTCCGACCAATAGCACGTGCGCGGAGGGTAGCTTCTGGCGAATTGCAGCCATAGCGTCCAAGAACATCTGTTGCCGCTTGTTCTCGTCAATACGAGCCACCATAAGTGCAATCTTGGCATCAGCAGGAAGACCAAGCGCATGCCGAGCCGTGGCCTTGTCCCATTTTTGGTTTATCCAGTTGGGATACTCGACGCCATTGTGGATTACCACCACGTTTCGCGGCCTCACGCCAGCCTCTTCAGCTGCCCGCCTCGCTGTGTTCGAAACAGCCACTGCCACGTGTGCTGAACGGAGAAGGTGGGCCTCCTCGCTGTTAATCCGTCCAACGCGAACGTGCGCCAGTACCGGGATGTTCAGAAGGTGAGCCACGTTCACGATGGGGAAGCCGTCGAAGGAATTCAGGTGAATCACGTGAGGACGGGCTTCGTTCACAACCGATAGCAAGTACCCCATCGTTTCGACGGTGTTCGAAAGGAACTCCCGGTCTCGACAGTGAACCCGAACTCCCTCCTTTTCCAAACATTCGGTAAGCTCGCCCCGCATGCCGGCTAGCAGGTGCGGTTCTATCTTTTTCCGATCCAACGCGCGGACGAGTCTCACCAAGCTTTGTTGGGGACCGGAGAAGGCCGAGCCGTGCGACACATATAGAACTCTGAGCGGCAAGCAGTCTAAGGCTGGAGCATCCCACTCGCGGACCAACTGGCATAGTGGCTTCCAGCCCCGCTGTTGGCGACTGATTTGGCGCGTTGCTTCGTGCTTCCAGCAACGTAATCCACTCACTTCGCTGCTTGACAAAAGGTTGAGTTTGCGCGCAACAGTTCGCAGAATGCTGACGTCATTCGGCGTCTGAAAACGTACACCCACGGAGGAGGGGGCCGTTCTTTGTGCATTGAACGGAACGCTCCTCAGGTCAAATGGCAACTCCCGGCGAGCTGGCGAATTAAGCAGCGATTGGACGATCAATTTAGGGTCCTGCAAATGAGCCGCGAGACGGAGACCAGAGAATGCTCGCAGCAAGCTGGATTCGATTACCTCGGCAGTCGCATGCTCAGGGAGCCCGGCAACAGGTGTGTAAGTATTGCCTTGTTCCAGGTGCCAAGCCAGAACTTCACTCAAGACCGTCAACGATGCAAGACACAGGTGCTCAATCGTCGCAACTACCAACGTCTGCACTTGGTATGACGCGGCGAAGTCGGCCAAACATCGGAGTTTAGAGAGGTATCTCGACCTGACGACCGTGACGCTACACCCCCGGAGAAGCTCCACTGCCTTCTCCTCATCCTGCTCGCTGAATGCGAGAATATATTTAGGAGGTGCAAGGTTGGCACGGAGCAATCGGCCAATGGCGCACTCTAAGATCGTTCTCCTGCCCAAACGCTCGAAATTGGGATTGAACCTTATAGAAGGACAGACACGGGCCAAAGGAATGACTATAGCTGTGTCGCAACGTGTCATGGGTTCCCAGATCACCGATCTAGGCGGATTTGAGATTGAACTTGTAACTCTGCTGTCGTAGTTTGCATCGGCCCCACCATTATTTGCTTACTCGATGCGAGACGTTCGTGGAAGCGGGGATCCTCTGCCCAAAGTACGCCGCCGGCATACGCGATCACCCGATATACGCCGGGCAGGAGATTCGAAAAGGTCAGATGGCCTTCTGCGTCAGTCTTGGCTTCACGAATCCCGGTCACAGTCAACAAGAGCACCTCCTCATCAACCGGTTCCCTCGCGAGAATCACGCTCGCGCCGGCAGCCGGCCGAATGCCATCCTTGACTATGAGTGCGATGGAGGAGCTTGCGGGAGCGACTACTATGTCCACCGTGTGCGCGGTGGCAGTACCGACTTCAACGACGCTGTGATCGACCTTGGAACCGTTGTAACGTATCTCCGCAACCTGATAACCGGCGAGCCCTGAGAGAAACACCTCGTACTTCTGCGGGTAGACACCACTGATCGTGAAATGTCCGTCTGAAGGCCGCACCGGAGCAATGAACCCCGGTACATCGGGCAGCAATTGGCGCAACGGCCTAAGAATCACCCGCAGATTCTCGCCTGGTGGCAGCGGCCGATTCCCGCCTTGTTCTTCCACCTTGCGGACGGAGCCCTTGACGACCAGTCCTTTGCTGAGAAACAAGTCCAACCCGTCCTGGTTCCGATCGCTGATGTGGACCGGCAGCGCCGCAGCCTGGCGCTGCGGTCCCGACGTGCTCGCCGTCAGCCAGTATGTTCCCGGCGGAATATTGTCGATCTGGAATTCGGAACCGATCTTAACGGCTCCCCTTGCGAGGATCCTCTGGCCACCTCCGAACCGGTTCATATCCAGGTGAACCAGAGCGAGCTGCGCCTCGGCGCTTTCGGCAGTGCTTTCATCGCCAACGACACGTCCCCGGACGCGGGGCAGGCGGATCTTTTTGATACTCAGCTTGAGATCCTGCACACCACTGCCCTCCAGCACTGTTACTGGAATCGCCTCTTCAACCCGTGGGGAATCGGGATACCAAGCCCGATAGCCCATGAGCACATCCTCTGGAAACTCGGAGCCGGATTTCGGTGCTTCGACGATGGCGCTTTGGGGCTCTCGCACCTCGAGATAGTAATCCCCTGGATCGAGACGCGTAAGGGCGAACCGCCCTTGTTCATCCGTCGTCGACTGGGCCTCCACGACCAGTGCTCTGGTCGGACCGGCGGACCGGTAACGCTGCGCGAGGACAACTCGTCCCCGCACCGGAGCCCCGCTGTCCCGGTCCGTCACTTGCCCGGAAATGCCGGCGCTGGGGACCAGACGAACCAAGATGTCCGGTACGGAAGATCCCGATTTGAGCACGTACGTGTTCGCCGGCCCGATTCCCTTAAAGGGCATCGCATAGCCTGCAGCGTCGACAAAGAGATGAAAACTGGCAGGAACCTGAAGTCGAAAGTGGAAAGACCCATCAGAACCTGTGAGAACGGCGAACCGCTCTGCCTTCGGGTCCTGGTTCTCGGTGGGCTGTGCTTGGAGGGCGTGCTGCAAGCTCATGTTGCGCGACCGGTCAAAGCGAGCGACAACGATACGCGCTCCTGCCACTGGCAAACCGCTCAGGGCGTCCACGACCTTACCCCGCACCGTAGCAATGTTACTTTCCTGCGAATACAGGCTGAAGATCGCAAGGAACCACGCGGCAAACCTCGCTTGTCTTAGAGATCCAACTGCGAGCATACGGCGAGTAACCTCCATCACACAGGGGGTCTCAAACGCCCTACAGAAGTGCGCTCGTCCGATAACACGATCCGCCGTTCGCGCCCATGTCCAGAAGCCAAACATTCGTGAAACCCCTGGCTTCCATTAATTCGCCTACTAATATGCAGGCACCGAAGTCCACCGAAGAGCAGTCCATGATTATGTCCTGCGACTTTCGTAAGATTTCAATTTCAACCCGTGCGCCCAGTTCGTCTCTTGGAATGTTCAAAGCTCCAGATACATGCCGTCGTTGGAAGCGCTCTCGATCCTGCACGTCTAGGACAAGCGAAGAACGGAGCCGTTGGTCCACCTCTGATGTACTAAGAAGCTGGACAGAGCTAGGCGCGGCGGGGGGACGATACGGTTTTGCAAGTGCGTGCTCTTTCCCCTTAACACTACGTCGCAATGCATCTTCCATGACGTCATCCAAGCGACCAACCCAAATACCGCTTACCGTTCCTTCCTCGACAAGAACGACAGTGGGCGTCCAAGCAATCCCTAGGGAAGCGGCGGCGCCTACACGAATCTCATCGGAACCCGCGACTGCAGTTGCGACCCCGCTTGGGACTTCACGGCCTCTTGGTGAAACAAGAACGACAGGGAGGCCAAGGCCGTGCGCGAAATCAATGAGGCTACGATGGAAATCAACACTTTTGAGGGAGTGAGGGCAGCGGTCCGAAGTCGCGATCAATAGGACCCGCGGCCCCAGAGCTTGGATGGTACTGTCGGGCAGGGGATCGCCAAATCCTATCGGTATCGGGACGGTTGGTCTGATGCGCCAAGTGACCACTCGTAAACCTTGAGAAATGCCATAGGCGAGAAGTACGATTAAGATGACATTAACAATGATTTTGCGCATTTCAGTGCTTTACGGAGAGCGTCGTTAAGTCTTTTCTGTGGTCCGGACGATTGGCCAGGAGCACCTTGCCGCTTTGGTTGGAACCTATAACAAAATAGAAAAAAAGTTTGCCTTCACGCTCTACCTGTTTCGCGCGGTTATCGGGAGCAATCCGCCATCTTGATGCACAGCCTTGAACAGTCGTCCAGATGGCTTCATCGGGCGCTTCCAGAACACGAACCGCAGTTAGCCTGCCCTGAGTGTCAAACCTTACTAAGACCACCGCGACACCCTCCCGTCGGGCAATTAGTGAAGAGCTAGGGTATTCCGGAATGCAACTGTGCGTGGTGAGATCCCACAACCTACCGAACGGCAAGTGATCCAGCTGCGCATCCCTTTCTCCACGCCTGCAGCCCGATAGGACACTAAGCACCCAGACGGCTGAAAGAAAGAGACACACCAGCGGATTGGCGATCCAGCAACGCATAACAAGTTCACGCTTGCAAGAAAGAACTCCCAAGCTTGCCGCGGCAGGTCGCCGAAATAGCACTTGTTACACGCCCTTTCCCAAGTAGGTTATCTCGGCGACCCGCTAAACCTACGAAAGTGGTGGGCAGTAATTCCAAACCACGCAAAACGTACCCAAACCATCATCTTGGCAGACATAATATCCACCAAGGTTGCTGTAATCGGGCCTACAATAACCGCTGCTGCATATCGTGCAATAAGCACGTGCAGTCTGAGGAGGATCATCGAGAGCGTAGAGAGCAACCCCCAGCGGTACCGCCAACGTGAGGTTCAGAAGAGTTCTTGACGTTATCGATAGTGGTTTTGGCATGCTTCACTCCGTTCGTTATCCTAAGGTTTCAAGTTCTAAGTCCACGATTCCATACTGATGATGCGGGAAGCGTCGGCAATCGACACAGCGGAGCCGGTTATTGTGGTGTCCTGAGCTGCTATTTGTATAAGAGCGAGGTAAGCTTCTCTGAAAAATGCCCCCACCGTACTTACCATTGTGAACTCTCGGACTTGGTTAAAGTACATCAGATGCTCCGAGCTGTCAAGTCCCAGGGACGGTTTGCAAGGAAGATTTTTTGGGCGGGGACACTTCAAAATCGGCAATTGCCGGGAAATGTTACTGACCGTTTGTAGAGTATAGCGACGCGTTTTCTCCGGTGGTTGGTGAGAATTAGGTCCATTTCAAGGACAACACTTAGCAAGCGGCGACATTTCTTCTTTTTCGGGTGCCGGCCTTGTGGGCCTTCGTCGTCTCGGGCGAGAAGGCGCGCGCGGAAACGGGTGTGGCTGCGGTCTCCGACATTGTGGCCGGACGTCGTTCTAAATCAATAGGTGCTGGATCAACGCTGAGTACGATTCGGCGCGGATGCCGGTCGCTTTTGTTAGCAAATTCTCAATTCCGGACTGCAAGCGTGTCCGATCCAGCCCTGCATTCAAAAGCGCGTTGATTGCGTCTCTGTCAGACTGAAAGGCTGGATTTCGGAGAGCCTGCACTGCGGGAACGTTGGGCGAGTACTTGGGGCCGATTCCGGTGATCAGAACAACGTTTGCCTCCATCGATAGATGCTTGTTGACCTCTTGCCGCAGCCAATCCGACAGCTCGATCTCCGAGGATTGGAAGACGGCCTCGTCCGGAACATAGCCGGCTTCGCCGGGAAGAGGCTTGTGCCCGACGAAGAACAACCGAACGAGGCCGGGACGCGCTTGAGACTGTACGACGAACCCATCTTGAGAAGCACCGGGCACGAGTCGCCGACTGCTGTCACGATCCAGCGCGTCTCGGCCGAAGAACACGCTCGAAGGGCGGCTTGGAACGCTCGATATTGTAAGCGCTCCAATAACCGGGTGCACGGGCACAGCTTACAGGTCCGAACGAATCAAGCCAGAAGATCTGGATCCACTGCTTCGCCTCGGGCGCGTTCGTGATCTTGTATTCGTAAGTAGAGCCATCGGGATTGTTGCGGACGCTACAGTTGACGATCGGCCGGACGTGAACTCGTCGTGTGATCGCAATTGGAATTGTCTCGCCTCCCCGCCTCCTCGCCCCCTCCACGACCAAATCGCCGGCCTCGTCGAGCCGGACGCTGTCGTCCTGAGAGCGAGTAAGTTCCGGCTGCTTCGTCCCCAGGACTCGTGAAACAACCCGGAGCGGCGATTCTGATTGCTTCTGATGTTGGGCCATATCAAAGAAGGGGCAGGAATCAGCACGACAGCAAGTGTCACTAAGCAGTATCCGACCGCGAGAAGGTTAGTCGTCTGTGACATTGATTACCCTCCCATGCCCGTCCATTTCCGCAACTTCGGCAACTACGGCTTCTGGTTTGAATATGGGTTCGAAATGCCCCACAGAAGGCCCTGGCCTGTCCCATTCCTGGCGGGAGTTCGAAATGAAGTCGCTCCTCAGGCGCGGCGCGCTCGGACAGGCCGCCCCACGCGTTCGCCTCGGTGCGCCAGGCGATGCGGCGGAACAGGAACTGCTTGTGGTCGGATCGGGACGGCTCGCCCAAGACCTCGCGGTACTATTCGCCGCGCGGTTTCGGATCGTCCGGCTTGAGGCTGGACAGCCCTCACGATGCTGTTAGCCAATTCCTGGTTTCTCCCGGAGACGGGGAGAATACAGCCTCCGGCAAATGCCGCTGGCTCCTGTGGTGTTGCCCGGCACGATCATCTCGCGATTCGGAAGGCGTGTTTCTAAATCGAGTTCGACGGGAGCCAAGTAGATTGCGCACCGAAGGGCTCCAAATGTGAATCGGTCCGGCGGCGATGGGGGAGTCGGCGCGGGCCGGCTTCAGCGGGCGGCGTAATAGCCGGTACGAGCTCGGACCAGAGCGCGTGGATAATCGCGCTGCCTCGCTGGTGAGAGCCGAACGGTCAAGCGATGAAACACTGTTCCACTGGTCTCAGTGTCTGCGTAAAAGCCAAGTAAGTATCGCGAGCGAATGCGTTCGAGCATCTCCCCCAGGAAGTCCTCCCGCTCTCGCCGGTTTGTCATCTCGCCGCCAGTCTCGGCGACAATCCGTTCCATCGAGAGGTAGACATGCTTGGGGGGAGGTAATTGCCGGTCGTCGGTAATGGGAGGGACGCCTGGAATCGGCAGCCCCAATCGAGTGATGCGCCGCCTGCCGGCTGGCTCGCGCGTGTTGATTACAACAGCATTGGCGACCGCATTGGATTCCAGCAGTTCGGTTATAACAGTGTGAGCTTTGGATTTCGAGTTTGATTCCTTGTCGTCGGTGACGGCGAGAACCGCCCGGCGCCGGTTTGGAACAGCCCTTCCCTCGGCACGGAAGAGATGGGCAGCGGTCACCAGCGCATCGTACAGACGCGTTCCTTGCTCAAGTCTCGATGTGTGCTCCACGGCGCGCTCTGCCGCTTCCACGTCGCTGACGACTTCGGTAGTGTGGGTTCGGATTGGAACGGGGGCATCACTGTCGGCGGTTCGCATCCACGAGCGTCAGCCCGAAGGCACACGCTTCCGACAAAGCGTTCAGGACAATGGGCGGCGACCACAGATTCCTACAGGAGCGCCGGGACAACGGGAAGCTAGTAGCACCCCAGATTGAGGCGGGCGGCTAGGCGGGCGACTTGCCCGTCCGCCCTAGCCCCCGCGTGGCTCTATTACTGCTGCTGCTTCTGCTGCT
>JADGHK010000775.1 GCA_019686145.1 Bryobacteraceae bacterium
CCAGGACAAAGTGTCGTTAAAGGCGTATGTCGGGCGCGTCGTGTAGAAATCCGCGTTGCCCGTGAAACCCGCATATCCGTCGCCGAAGCGGATGGCCGAGCCGTGCTTCTGGCTGTCGTAGACTCCCTGTATCTTTGGGAGTTGATCCACGCAGCAGTCCGATGAATTGACTACGTTCGTTGGAAGATCCAGATAGCCGAAGTTGAAGTTGTTGAACAAAGTCGGCGAAAAGGTGCGGTCCCAGTTTGCCCGTATGATGTGGCTGTAATTGGGATATCTCGTGTTATTCGTATCCAGCGGGCGCGGCAGGACCCACTGAACAAACTCGAGCGTTCCGCGATAGTGGTATGTGCCCGACAGCCGGTCCTTCTCACCGATATACGTGTCAACACGCGCGTCGTACTGGTTCGTGTTTGCGTTAAGGGACGAGGCAAGGCCGCGTTCGGCCTGGTAGTTTGCGACGATTCCCGGCCGGTTCGTCGGCGGCAGCAGCTTCAGCCAGCCTTGCGCGAGGGAACTCTGAAGCCGGGGATCCGACGGACAGATTACGTTCGGCTGCCGGCCGTCGCAACCCATGAACTGATTCCGTAAGTAGGGCAGATTCGACGGACCCGTGGGCTGGCTAGGGTCGTAGTTCGGATTGACGCGCGTCGTATCCGGATCGAAGATCGGAATCAGATTTCCCTGAGAGTCCCTCCATTCGCTGAAGTCACCACGCCGCATCTTTTCTGTTGGCAAAGTCATGATCGGAACCGTTGTCGAACCGACGGAACGGAAGCGCTCGTGATGGAAGAAGAAATAGGTCTTCGCTTTCGAGTTCCAGACAGGCTTCAGTTTGACCGGACCTCCGATGAAACCGCCGAAGTCGTTCTGCAGGGTGAATGGGCGCTCGTCAGCTCCCCAGGGACGAGCGTTGAACGCGCTGTTGCGGTGATACTCGTAGGCTCCGCCGTGAAATTCATTGGTGCCTGATTTTGTGGAGGCGATGATCACGGCCGCGCTCGACGCTCCGAACTGGACATCGTAGTTGGAGGTCAGCACAGAGATCTCATTGACAGCTTCCGGCGCGATCGGAAAATCATTCTGAATGGCAACCATGCCGCTCTGGCTTAACAGGCCTTCCTGCATGGTGACGCCGTCGAGGATCGCCTCATCGGAGAAACGCTGGCCGCCGTTAAATCGCGCCTCAAACGCACCGGCTTGACCGCCGCCCGGAGAGACCCCGGGCAGGAGAGTGACGAATGTGGCAGCGGAGCGCTGGCCGCCTGCCACCTGCAGCGGCAACGACTCGATCTCACGGCGCGGCAATGTTCCTTTTACCTCAGGGGTTTCGACATTCAGCGCCGAGATGCTTTCAGTAACCTCGACGCGCTGGCTCGTTTCGCCGACTTCGAGCGTGACCGGGAGGCGAACGTTCTCGTACTGGCGGAGAGTAATGTTTTTCTGACTGAAAACCTTGAAGCCGTTCGCGGTAATCTCCAGCTCATAACCGCCTTGCTGAAGATTGGGAAAGGAGAAGCTGCCCGTTTCGTCGGTGGCCAGTTTGCGAACAAACTCCGAAGACGTGGACTTGAGCGTTACCACAGCACCGGAGATCGGTGCGCCGGTAGGATCATTTACTTGACCGCCGATGGCCGCGCCTGTGGATTGACCAAAGATCAGCGTGGCCGACAAAAGCGCAGCGCTGGCGAGAAGAACAACTCGGTTCAGCATAGTCTTATCCCTTCCCTGCGAAAAAAAAAGGGCTGCCCACTCGCCCCCGTTCGTCCGACCGGCAAATGAGTGTTAGGCACAATACCATAGACCGATTGGGGGAGCAACGGAAAAAATCACGAATTCACAAGCCTCTCAACGCGGTGCAGGAGGCCAGGGGAACAGGACACTTTCGTTTGGATTCAGGCCCGGTCCTTGAACGCGTCATGATAGTAGTTCATGCGCACATCGGATCCTAAGGCCTCCAGCAATCTCAGCGCGTACTGGCAATTGACAGCGACTGCCGCGATTTGGGGCTTTTCCTGGCTCTGCGGACGAGTGATTTCAACAGAGGGAATCCCGGCCATCCACGGCGCCCTGGTTCGTTTTAGCTTC
>JADGHK010000776.1 GCA_019686145.1 Bryobacteraceae bacterium
TGTAAGGCGGCGCGTACCAGTACTTACTATGGAACCACTAGACCAAAATGTACCGTAAGTTATTGCCCCTGCTTGACACTTATTCTCCCGCCCGGTTACACTTGCTTCACTGCGCAGATAGCTACTGCAAGGTAAGAGGAGGATATCGGTCAAGCTCCTCCCCGGGGGGCTTCGGAGGAACCATGCGAACAGGTAGACACGTTGGGAAGGTGGTTCGAAGCCTTACCCTGGCAGTTGTCCTTTGCGCTGCGGCTCAAGCGGAGCACTTCGTCGTTGGCGCCACCTCAAACATATACCTCGCCGGCGGGTCGGGAGACGGCCCGATGGACCTCAGCCATAACGGGGGGTTGCTGCCTTACCTGATTAACGTTGTTAGCGGCAGCACGCTCATTATCAAGAACGTCACAGTCACTGACGTAATCACGTGCAACACTGCTCGCTACGGTCAGGCAAACTACGAGATTTACTCGGCGGACGGAGGACCGTGTGGTACGAATCACGCTACGAATCAGCCGATTCGTGACACCAAGATGGAGGCCCAGAACAATCTGTCCGGCATTGAAGTTCCCAATGGACTGTTCCTCGCTGGTGTCTTTCTCGGTCCGAACCTCCCCCCTGGCCCTCCTCCAGCCACCTGGGTTTACAGCCCATTCAACGTACTGACTCCCCTCCTCGCCCAGGTGTTCTTCATCGGCGATGGATTGACTGGCACCGGCACGGGAGATGTTCAGCAGTTCGTCGTTCCCGCGGGTGCAACCCGGTTGTTCCTGGGATTTGTTGACGGGAATAACAGCTGGGCTTTTCAGGGCTTGAACAGTCACTACGGAGACAACGGCGGGGAGATTGAAGGCGACGTGTATGCGCTGCCTGAACCGGCAACGATGGTGCTGATGGCAGCCGGACTCGGGTTGATCGGGCTCTTCCGGCGCAGACTTATATCCTGATCTGTTCGTCCGGCACGCCTAAGCGACAGGCGCGCTTCGGCGCGTCTTTCGCCGTTTCATCCGATCACTTCCTGGTAGTACCGCTCGTATTGAGGAATGATCATGTCGGAAGAGAAGCGCGAGACCGCCGTATGGCGGGCGTTTTCCGACATCCGGGAATAGAGCGCATCGTCGGTAAGCAGCGTCGTCACCCGGGAAGCCTGAGCCGCAATATCCCCGACAGCTTCCATGTAGCCGTTGACCCCTTGTGTGATCAGGTCCGGCACACCGCCAACACGAGTCGCGACAGGCGGGACGCCGCACGCCATTGCCTCGAGCGCAGCGAGCCCGAAAGCTTCGAGCTCGCTTGGCAGAATGAGGACGTCAGCCTGGGGAATCAGGCGCTCGATGTGATCCTGCTTCCCTAGAAACTCCACGTGGGCTTCCACGCCAAGCTCTCGCGCAAGGGTTTCTGCCGGACCGCGGTCAGGCCCGTCACCCACCATCAGAAGGCGTGCCGGGACGTGCTTGCGCACTTCCGCCAGCACGCGGATGCAATCGAGCACGCGCTTTACGGGACGGAAATTCGAAATGTGGATGAGCGTCTTTTCGCTCCGCTTGCATTCCGGCTGCGGGCGGTACAGCTCGCAGTTCACGAAGTTACGGATTACGCGGATTTCGTTGGGAACCCCGAAGACTTCGCGAGTCCGCTGCGCGAGGTAGTCGCTGACGGTGGTGATGCCGTCGGACTGCTCAATTGAAAACCTGGTGATGGGGAAGTAGGACCGGTCCGCTCCGACGAGCGTAATGTCCGTGCCGTGCAGGGTCGTTATAAAGGGCAATCGTCGGCGAGGAGCGACCATCTGGCGGGCAAGGAGCGCTGAGATGGAGTGCGGAATGGCGTAATGGACATGAAGTAGATCGAGAGAGTACCGCTCGGCCACTTCCGCCATTCTCGACGCCAGCGCCAGAGAATAGGGCGGATACTGAAACAGAGGGTAGGTGGAAACTTCCACCTCATGGTAATGAATGCGCGGGACATCCGATCCAAGGCGTATCGGGTGCGCATAACTGATGAAGTGTATTTCGTGCCCCCGGCTTGCCAGCTCTAAGCCGAGCTCTGTCGCCACGATGCCGCTGCCGCCATAGGTGGGATAGCAG
>JADGHK010000777.1 GCA_019686145.1 Bryobacteraceae bacterium
GTTCGCCTTCTTTAACAACGTTCCTGAAAAGGGCTTTGTCTATAACTTCGGGAACGAGGAGCCATATATCAAGGCTCCGCTGCCGGAACAGCAGAAGCGCCTCGAGGAGTTCGACCGCCAGGTTGCGGACGCCGAACGCCACCTGAGGTCACTCGAGCCTCTGCTGAAGAAAGAACAGGCGAAATGGGAGGCGGCAGTAGCGGGCAATCCGAGTCCATGGACCATAACGGAGGGGCAAGTTTTTCACGCTAGCCTCGACGGCGAGTCCAGCGAGAAGATTGTCGGCTGCGGGTCGGGCGACTGCAGTTTGCCGGTGGAGGAAGGCCGCCAGGGTAAGGCCCGGCGCTTTGACGGGAAGCAGTTTGTCGAAGCTGCCGGCGTCGACGTGGCGAAGTTCAACTACCGCGATCCCTTTACGTTCGCCGCCTGGATCAAGCCCGAGTCGCCCAAAGGCTCCATCCTTTCGAAGGCAGAGGATTACTTTGAAGGCGAAGGCCATTCGCTTCATATCATCGACGGCAAAATCCGGCTGCACATTACCTTCCGCTGGACGGACCTGGGTTTGCGCGTCGAAACGCAGGACCCAATCCGGTTGAACGAATGGCAGCACGTCCTGGTGACCTACGACGGAAGCATGAAGGCTGCCGGGGTCCATATCTACATCAACGGAAAAGAAGTCCCGCTGAAAATCCTCTTCGACCAGTGCCTTTGGCCGCTCGGTCCTCGGGAGCCCTGGCGCATTGGCGCCGGAGGCGGGCTGCGATTCCAGGGCCTGATCGACGATGTGCGCATCTTCAACCGCGATGTCACCGCCGAGGAAGCCGCGGTGATCGCGCTGCTCGATCCGCCTTCTGCCCTCGCGCAGATTCCACCCGGGAAGAGGACGAAGGCCCAGGCGGACAAGCTCCGCTACGCGTTTCTCGATCTCGCCGCCCCGGAGAAGATTCGGGAGGCCCGCGCAAGACTTGCCAGGCTGCGGGCCGCGCGCGATGGCTACTACAGCACCATTCCCACCGTGATGGTGATGAAGGAGCGGGAGGTTCCGCGGGAGACGTTCATCCTCAAGCGGGGCGCTTACGATGCGCCGGGAGAGAAGGTTACCCCCAACGTCCCTGCGGTGCTGCCGCCTCTGAAACCTGAATGGCCGCGAAACCGCCTGGGGCTTGCCCGCTGGCTGGTGGACCCGTCCAATCCGCTCACCGCGCGTGCTGTTGTGAACCGGTTCTGGGCCCTGTTTTTCGGCACAGGCCTTGTCAAGACCGTCGAGGATTTCGGATCGCAGGGCGAATGGCCGATTCACCCAGAGCTCTTGGACTGGCTCGCAGTTGAGTTCATCGAGAGCGGATGGAACGTCAAGCACATTTTGAAAACCATCGTCACGAGCGCGACTTACCGCCAGTCATCGAAAGTTACACCTGAATTGTTACAACGGGATCCGGAGAACCGGCTTTTCGCGCGCGGTCCCAGGCTCCGGCTCTCTCCGGAGATGATCCGCGACCAGGCCCTCGCTGTCTCCGGACTGCTCGTCGAAAAGATAGGCGGGCCATCCGTCAAGCCGTACCAGCCCCCCGGGCTCTGGCAGGAACTGGCCGGAGGCAAGGGTTACGAGCCGGACAAGGGAGAAGGCCTTTATCGCCGCAGTCTCTATACCTACTGGCGCCGGACGGTCGCGCCGCCCAACATGGTGAACTTCGATTCACCCACGCGGGAAAACTGCATCGTGCGCGAAACACGGACCAACACGCCGCTTCAGGCGCTCAATCTCATGAACGACGTGACCTACGTCGAAGCCGCCCGCAAGTTCGCGGAGCGGATGCTGGGCGAGGGCGGCGAGAGCGAGGCCGATCGAATCCGGTTTGCCTACCGCTGGGTTCTAGCCCGGGACCCGCATCCCGATGAAGCCGCCGCCCTGACGACTGCGCTGCGAAAGTTCGAGTCCTACTACCTCTCCAGGCAGGAGGAGGCCGAGAAGTTTCTCGGCCAGGGCGATTCGCCATGGGATCGCAAATGGAAACCGGGCGAGCTTGCAGCCTGGGCGGGCGTCGCCAGCATTATTCTGAACCTGGACGAAACGATCACTAAGG
>JADGHK010000778.1 GCA_019686145.1 Bryobacteraceae bacterium
CCCCTGCTCGGATGGGGGAACATCTTCTATTACGGCGATCTGAACAAGTTTGAGGAGGAAGCGACGTCCGGCAAGAAGACGCTCGATCAATGGTTCAACACGAACCTACCGTTTGAGAAAGTGGCTTCCCGCCAACCAGCTGCCTTCCACGTGCGTGTCTTTCCTCGGTTCTTCAACCGCCTTCGGGCGGATGGCCTGAACCAATGGAACGGCAACCTCCTTCGTGAGTTCCGGCTCGCGGAAGGGCTGAGGCTTCAGATTCGCGCGGACGCGATCAATCTGCAGAACCGTTCGCAGATGAATGCGCCGGATATCAACCCGGTATCCACCAACTTCGGCAAGGTCCTCAGCCAAACTTCTTCGCTGAACCGGTTCTATCAATTCCAGGCCAGGATTCAATTCTGATTTCTGGCGGCAACAGTTGGAGCAGATTGTCTGGATGGAAGCTGCGCCTGAACAGCGCGGCTTCCATCCGGCAGAGGGCGAAATTTCTTTATACGAGGGTTCTCTAATATGTCGCAAAAACAAATAGATCGTCGATCATTGCTCCGCGGGCTGCTTTGCCCCGCTGCCTTCGTGAGCCTTCAATCCACGTTTAACGCCATGCGGACCGACGCCGCTCAGATTGGTCCGAAGGACAATATCAAGGTCACAAAAATCGAGACATTCGTTCTCAAGAACTCTTGGGTCTTCGTAAAAATCTCCACGGATGCGGGCATCGTCGGATGGGGTGAAATGCTCAAAGACGATGCCAAGGCTTGCGCGGCAGGGGCGCTCGAGGTCGGAAACTACCTCATTGGGCAAGACCCCCTGCGAGTGACGCACCACTGGCAGGCAATTCACCGGGGTGCGTTCTATCGCGGAGGTCCCATCAAGACGGCCATCCTCAGCGGTATCGACATGGCGCTTTGGGACATCACGGGCAAAGCCTACGGCGTCCCGGTTTACAAGCTGCTGGGCGGGCCTACACGCGACAAGGTCCGGGTATACGGGAGGGTCAATCCGGAGACCGGAGTGAACGCAATGAAAGTGCAGCTGCGCGCACAAGGGCGCGGGCCAATCAAATACGTAGAGGGCCAAAAGTACATTGACGGATGCGTCGAGTTCTTCAAAGGGCTCCGGCAGAAGTACGGCACGGGTGTCGACATTGGGGTGGAGTTCCATGGCGCGGTACAGCCGCAAACCTCCTTGCTTCTGATGAAGGCGCTCGAGCCCTACGGCCCCTGGTTCTATGAAGAGATTGTGCAGCCGTTGAATGTGGACATCATGGCGGAGCTTGCCCGCAAGACGCATATCCCGATTGCGACGGGCGAACGGATCTACACGAAGTGGGGATTCAAGGAAATTCTCGAAAAACGCGCCGCTACAATCCTTCAGCCCGATCCCTGCTACGCGGGCGGCATCACCGAGTTGAGACTGATCGCGGGGATGGCCGAGGCTTACTATACGCCCATCGCCCCGCACAACCCGCAAGGACCGTGTTCGCTTGCGGCCGGGCTGCAGATAGCCGCGTGCGTGCCGAACTTCCTGATCCAGGAGCGGGGGGACAACGAGTACTCGGACCTGCTCGCCAAGCCGCTGCCTCCGGTCAGGAACGGATACCGTCCCATCCTGACGGAGCCTGGACTCGGCATCACGATCGATGAAGAGAAACTGAAGGCGCAGGTTGGCGAGCCGAGGCCGTACAGGACCGCATACGATCCCGATGACGGCTCCGTGGTTGACTGGTAGCGTGGGAAGAAAGCGGCCGCGTCTCTCCCGTTAAGCGGCTCTTGCCAGGACTTCTTCCTGGTTTTTCCTGAGTTTCACGCGGATCAGCGCCGCCACGAGCCGCACAAACTCAACGCGACCCCGGACCAGATGCAGTAACTGGTCCGCGGACGCGGGGAGGCCGAGGGATTTCGCGCCTTCCAGCACCTTGGCATCCGCAAAGGGGAATAGCTCAGGCCACGCAAGCTGTGCTTCGCGGCAGAAGATGTCGGCGCCGACATCGCCAATGCCCTTGAACTCCTTAAGCAGCTCGCGTTCCCGCGCGGGATCCGCTTTCGCGGCATCCCGCAGCTTGCGCAGGTCGCCCTGATA